>JAJXZZ010000018.1 GCA_021779795.1 Acidobacteriota bacterium
GCGAGCTGGTGCGGCAGACCGTGGCGCTCGGCGCCGTGGACGGCACCACCGGCCGCCGCACCGAGACCGTGGACGGCTTCACGCTCGACGAGAACGACCGCGTCCTGGCCGAGATGCACACCTGGCTGGGACGGCACGGAATCGTGTAGTGACCCCTATCTTCTGAGCCACTGCGGCAGCAGGTCCGGCCCGGGCGACACTTCCTCGCGCACGACGAGCGTCCAGGTGCCGTGGCCGCGGCGCGTCTGCGGCGAAAGATACGTCCAGGTGACGATGCCCACCTCGCCCTCGAGGATGTACGAGGCGCCGAGGCGCGCGTCGAGCGTCACCGACGAGACGCTGTTGGCGTCCCAGGTGACGTTGTCGAGGACGACAAAGTCGGCCGTGATCGTGTGGCGGCCGGGCATGAGCTGCGTCACGCCGAGCAGCGTCTCCTTGACCGGCTTGCCGTCCACCGTGACGTGGCGGATGCCGCCGCCCGCCGTCAGCGTCGGCAGCAGCTCCTTGCGTCCCTCGGCCACCAGCTTGTCGATTTCCTTCTGGTCGGTCAGGCAGTAGGCCGCGTGCCGCCGCACCCAGCGCGACGGGTCGGTGCGCGCGATGTCGGCGATGGTGGCCTGGCTCGTCAGCCGGTCGATGGCCGCGCCGCGCTCGACCGCCCCCTTCGCGTGGCGGGCGATGTCGGTCAGCACGGTCTGATCGACGAGACCGCGGATCGCGGCCAGGCGGATGTTCCGGTTCGGCTCGCTGGCGGCCATGTCGGCGAGCAGCGCCTGGTCGGTGATCCGGCGCACCGCGGCCTCGCGCACCTCGAGCGACGCCGAGCCCGAGCGCGCCAGCGCGGCGCAGGCGCGCTGGTTGCCCCCCTCGCACTCGCGCGTCTGCGCGGACTGCGCCAGGGCGGGAGCGGCCGAAAGAGCGAGGATCAGGGCGGCGGCAGCGGGGATATGGAGTCTCACGGTCACGACACTATCCCCACGGCGCGGAAGCGTCAAGGGGAGCGGGGAAGAAGTACGAAGTAGGAAGTACGAAGTAAGAAGTACGAAGTAAGAAGCACCGAGTGAAAAGTGCCAAACAGGCCGCCAGTCGCGAGCCGCGAGTCGCAAGCCGACCCGTATCAAAAAGATACCGTGCAACTTTCTATTGACACAAGTCGGAATTTGCGCAAAATAGCTCGACACGGGATCAATCGTCCGCCGTCAGTCGTCGGACCCTCGTCGTCTGCAAGCCGGTCCCGCCGCCTTGTCCTCACCCGCTTCGGGTTCCTGGGAAGCAGGCGCCTGTAAGTGACGGGGCGAAGCTATGCGCCACATCGCTCTAACCTCTACAATATATTGTTGCCTGCTGGTCCTGGCCGCCTGTCGGCCGGCCGCGGACAAACAGGCCGGGCCGCAGCCGGTCCACAAGGTCTACGACAAGAAGACCGGCCGGCTCGAGCGCCTCGACTACGACACGACTGGCAGTGGCCGAATCGATACACGTTGTTTCATGGATGGTACACGCCTGCTGCGCACCGAGATCGACACCAACGGTGACGGCAAGGTGGATCGCTGGGAGTATTACGGCCCCGACCAGAAGATCGAGAAGGTGGGCTTTTCGCGCGAGAACGACGGCGCCGCCGACGCCTGGGCCTACCCCGCGCCCGACGGCAGCATCGCCCGCATCGAGGTCTCGACCCGGCGCGACGGCAAGGTGAACCGCGTCGAGTACTACCAGGCCGGCAAGCTGGTCCGCGCCGAGGAGGACACGACCGGCGCCGGCCGCCCCGACAAGTGGGAGACCTACGCGGACGGCCGCCTCGAGTCCGTCTCGCTCGACACCGCCCACACCGGCAAGCCCCACAGGAAGCTGACGTACCTGCCGGACGGGAAAGTCGTGACGGAGAAGCTGAAGTAGCGACAGCGTCTCCGCCTCCAGCGGGGCGCCCGCTAGCCGCTAGCCACTAGCCACTAGCCACTACGCGCAGCCACTAGCCACTAGCCACTAGCCACTACACGTAACCACTGATATGGAACGACCGCGTCAAGTCAGCTCGTTCTCCTCAATGTCGCCTGCTTGAGGAGCAGCAGCACCGGTGGCGGCCGAGGCGGCTATCGCGACGGTTGATCACTCTGATATTCGCGGGTCGGAACCGCATAATCGTGATCCGTCGGGAGCTGCCTCGGACTAGCACCGCGGGTTGGGCTCGGAAGCCCACCGCATAGGGGTCTCGAGGATTCTCCTTTCCGTGTGCCTCTCGACCGCCACCGGTGCTGCTGATTCCTCACCTCGCGATCCCCTCTACGCAGCCACTGGCTGCCGCTGGCGCTGGTCGGCTTCGACGGTTCGACCGATCGCCCAGATGAAGCCCAGGAGCTCGCGGCCGATCGCGGTGACCGCCTTCTGCGGGCATTTACCTCGGCCGAGCAGCCGGCGATAGCGCGTGTGCAGCCGGTGCTGCGCCTTCCAGGCGATCGCGGTCACCTCGGGACTGAGCCTCGCCTGGCGCTGGCGGAGCGCCCCGCTCACGGCCGGGCGATGCCGATACGCCCACGCCGCCTCCATCACGACGCGGCGCAGATGGGCGTTGCCGGTCTTGGTGATCCCGCCGCGGCGGTGCCGCTCGCCGCTGGAGTCCTCACGCGGGCCCATGCCGCAGTAGCCCATGAGCTGAGGCGCCCGCGCAAAGCGTGAGAGCTCGCCGACTTCGGCCACGACGGTCACCGCGGAGATCTTGGCGATACCCCGCAGGGCCTGGAGCGCCTCAATCACCGCACGCATCTGAGGTGGAGCCCCCAGGAGGGCGTCGTCGATCGCCCGCTCGAGGCGCTCGAGGCGCGTGGCCACGTGCTCCACCCCGTGGAGATAGTCCAGGAGTGTCGCCTCCTGCGCCGGCTGCTCGAAGTGCACGGCCGCTTTGATCCAGGTCAGGTACCGCTGCGTCCACGGCGTCATGCGCTCCGAGGGCCGTCGTCCGTGCCGGAGCAGAAACTTGCCGAGGCGATGCCGCGCGCGTAACTGGTCCTTCTTGGCCGCCTCCCGTGCGCGCACCAGGTCGCGCAAGGCCTCATGACTCGCGTCGGGCACCCACACCGCCGTCAGGTCCCCCGCGCGGTAGCTCCGGGCCAGCTTCTCGGCATCGCGCCGATCCGTCTTCACACGGTCCCCAGCCTTGATCGGCACCAGCGTCGGCGCCACCACCTCGCAGCGCACGCCCAGCGCTGTCAATTGCCAATACACGACGTACCCGGTGGGCCCGGCTTCGTAACACACCCGCAACCGATTGATCGGCCCGAGCTTCTTGACCAACCGGCGAATCGACTCACTCCGGTTCGGAATCATGCCCAGCGACCGGACTTCCCCGGTCGGCTCGGCCACGGCGATCGCGATCGTCTCCGCATGGACATCGAGACCGATAAATCGTACCGTACTCATGACCGGCTCCTTCGTATGTGGCTCTGCGTTGTGCAGTCCATCAACTCGCAGCGTAACCCACGAGCTGCGAATCGAGCCGGTCGTTCCATTCTGACTAGCCACTGACCACTAGCCACTAGCACCAGCCACTAGCCACTAGCACCAGCCACTAGCCACTAGCCACTAGCCACTACACTGTCCCTGCCCCCCTCGCCCCTCGTCCCTGCAGGCAGGGCTGCCTTCGACTGCGCTCAGGCCAGGGAAGCCCTGCCCTACACCCCGCCCTACATCACCTCCGTCGGCTCGAAGTCCGCGATCGGCGCCGCCGTCGGGCCCGCGACCGACGAGGACCGGTGCGGTGCCGGCTCGACCTCCCAGAGATTGATGTCGTAGGACGCCTCGAGGCGATGGCCGTCCGGGGCGAAGACGACGCGCACGCGGGGGCGCTGCGGGTCGTGCGGCCACGACTGGAGGACGACGCCCGCGGCGCCGGTGTTCAGCCGCACGAGCGACCCGGCCGGGTAGATGCCCATCACCTGGACGAACCGCCGGACCAGGTCCTGGTCGAAGGCCCGGCCGTCGCCCCGCTTGAGCACCTCCAGGATCCGGTCGGTCGGGAACGCCTCCTGGTAATGGCGCTTGGACCGCATCGCGTCGTACACGTCCGCGATCGCGCACAGCATCGTCGCCACGTTGAGCGGGTCGCGCGACACGGCCGCCGGGTAGCCCGACCCGTCGAGCCGCAGGTGGTGCTCGAAGGCGACGATGGCGGCGAGCGGCGTGAGGTCGAGGGTCCGCCGCAGGATCTGCGCCCCGTCCACCGGGTGCTTCCGCATCACCGCCGCCTCGTCGTCGTCGAGCGCCGACGGCTTGGCGAGGATCTCCACCGGCGTCCACACCTTGCCGATGTCGTGCATCAGGCCGGCGACGCCGAACTCGCGCAGCAGGTCGCCGTCGATGCCGAGGCTCTGCGCCTGCACCATGGTGAGGATCGACACGTTCACCATGTGCGTGAAGGTGTAGTCGTCGGCGCTGCGCAGCGTGGTGAGGGCCACCAGCGCGTCGCGGTTCTGGCTGACCGCCTGCGCCAGGTCGTCGGCCACGCCGCCCACCGACTCGGCGTCGGCCACTTCCTCCTGCGCCGTCCGGCTCCAGACGGCCTTCATCGTGGTCGCGGCCTTGGCGTACAGCGCGCGGATCGTGGCCATGTCGGCCACGCGCGTCGGCGTGCGCCTGTCCACGTTGAGGACGCCGACGCGGACGTGCGGCAGGTCGAGGCCGGCGATGTCGGCCTCGCCCGCGGCCGAGAGCCACCGGCAGACCGACTCGATCGTCGATCCCAACTCGGCCGAGGTGACCCCCTGGTCGAAGGTGATGCGCTCGACGCCGCGCTCCCGGAGGCGACCGAACAGCTCGCCGAGCGCCGCCGATCCGCGCGGCATCGGCTGGTCGCCGACCACGATCTCGTCGTCCAGCAGGCCGATCGACAGCGACGGCATGTCGGTCAGCAGATCGAGCAGCGCCTCGGTGAACGCGCCGGTGTTGCGCGTGACCAGCGGGTGGCCGGGCGCGTAGAGCTGCGCCCCGCGCACCGCGGCGCCGAACCGGCGGAGCAGTTCCTCGACGAGCGCCTGGCGGCGGGAGAGGCGGTGGCTCATGGCGTCTTCAGGTGCCTCCTCGCGGCGGCGCGGGCGCCGAACGGTCCGTCGGCCGCGGCCTTCTCGAGCGCGGCGCGGGCGCCGGGCAGCGGAATGCGGGCCAGCGCCGCGGCGGCTTCCTCCCGGATCTCGCGCGTGGCGAACGGCGCCCACCACCGGCCGCGGCCGAGGACGTCGGCCAGCGCGTCCACCGCGTCCTGGCCGCCCAGCACGCCCAGCCGCGCCAGCGACTGGAGGTAGACGGGCCTCAGCGCGCCGCGGCACTCCATGTGCTGCACGATGTGGCACAGCAACTGCGCGGCGCGCGGGTCGCGCGTCGTCCCCAACTCCTCGACGAGGGCCTGGCGCCCCGGGTGCGCCGCGTCGGAGAGGACGCCGCGGAGGGCGTCGAAGGCTTCGTCCAGGGCGAGGCCGATGAGCGCGCGCGCGGCGTCGCGCCGGACCGCGGCGTCGGCGTCGGCCACCAGCTGCGCGAGATCGGGGACCGACTCGGGCCCGCCGCACAGCTTCAGCAGGTGCACGGCCGTGCGCCGGGCAGTCGGGCTCGGGGAGTTCTTCAGCCGCTCGATCGACTCGCGCCCGTGCTGGCCGAACGCCATCAGCAGGTCGGCCAGCCGCTTGCGCGCGCGCGGGCGCGACTCGGAGGCGAGCACCTCGGCCAGGCCCGACGCGAGGGCCGGGCCGATGGCGGCGCACATGGCCTTGACGTGCTCGAACTCGTCGTCTCGCGCCGCCTGCAGGTGCGCCGCCACGCGCGTCATGAACGGCCCGGCGGCCAGCTGCGCCAGCGCGTCGGCGATCTCCTGCGCCGCCTCGGGCGGATCGGCGGCCTCGCGCCGCGCGGCCAGGGCGCCGACCAGCTGGCGGGCGGACGGGAAGTCGCCCAGGTCCACGAGCTGGCCCACCTGGTCCGCGACGAGCTGGACGATCTCGCGCCGCCGCTCGCGCTCGACCGACAGCAGGTCCACGAGCAGCCGGAGATCGAGGGCGCGGACCGAGGCGTCACTGACCGTCTTGAGCCACGCGATGATCCGCTCGGGCGGGTCGTCGGCGGCGCGGGACAGCTCCCCGGCCCGGCGCTGCGCCGTCGTCAGCTCGCCGTCGTAGGCGGCCGAGACGTAGGCGCTGTCGTTGTAGGTGGTCAGCATGTCGGCCACCTGCGCCCAGAGCGACTCGAAGCGGTCGTCCTCGGCGGCCTCGGCGCGGGCCAGTTCGCCGCGGGTGAGCGCGGCCACCGCCTCGCGGCGCCGCGGGTCGGGCGCGAGGGCGCGGACCGCCTCGGCCAGGCGGGCCGACGCGGTGCGCTCGCGGGACGCCGTGCGGGCGACGAACTCCGCCAGCGTCGGGTCGGTCACGCGCGCCAGCATCTCGGCGACGAGGGGGGCGAACTCGCTCCCGGGGGCGTTCCCGATCGCGACGATCTGCAGGACGAAGTCGGGCGAGAGGTGCGAGATGGCCGCGGCCATGTTGTCGAGGGCGCGGGCGACGGCCTCGGGCCCCTCGCGCTCGAGGTAGTCGGCCACGGCCCGCATCGTGGCGAGCAGCGCCGTGCCCAGCCCGCCCGTGGACCGGGGCCCCTCGTGCGCCTCGAGCCGCTCGAAGAATTCGGCCAGGCGGGCGGCATCGCTGGCGATGCTGCCGAGCAGGCGGAGCGTCTCTTCGTCGAGGTCGGCCACGTCGCGGTCGAGGCAGCGGGCGATGACCGACTCCCAGGAGGCCTCCGACAGCGTCGGGCTGGCCTCGAACAGGCTGGCGTAGTCGATCTCGGTGACCGCCAGGCCGATCGCCCCGGCGGTCGTCAGGGCGCGCGCGAGGCCGCCCTGGGCGCGGACCTCCTCGGGGTCGTGGCCGAGCAGGGTGAGCAGCGTGTGCCAGGCCCGGGCATCCACGCCGGGCTGGACGCTGAACTCGCCGACGCGGTGGGCGTGGAGGAGGAAGGCCAGGTCGGCGACGGCGGCGTCGGGGCGATCGAGCGCGCGCCCCTCCACCAGCAGGTTGTCGGGCACGACCATCATCGTCAGGGGACCGGCCTCGGTGGCGGTGCCGGCCGCGGCGGCCAGCCGGCCGAGCGACTCGCCGACGGCCGGGTGCTCGGGCGGGTAGAGCGAAACCGCGCGGGCGGCCCCCTTGCAGGCGCGCGCGAACGCCGTCAACCGGACGGCGGTCTCGGACGGGATGGGCTCGAGTTGGACATCGGTCATGACGGACAGAGAACGCACCCGTATTATCGGCAGAGGCGGGGGGCGGCTGTTGGGTGCGATCCTGCGCGTAGTGGCTGGTGGCTGGGGGTTAGTGGCTGGTGGCCTGGGGGTTAGTGGCTGGTGGCTAGTGGCTAGTGGCTAGTCTGTCACGGGTGCACCAGCGGGTTGGGGCGGCAGCGGTGGGCAGCAGCGTGTCCAGGACTCTTCAGCGTAAGCTCCGATCCCCCATCGTCAGTTCCGACTCCTCTGCGTCAGTTCCGACTCCTCTGCGTCAGTTCCGACTACGGTATACTGCCTCCCTATGCGCGCGACCGACATCATCCGGGCCAAGCGCGACGGCCTTCAGCTGAGCCGCGAGGCGGTGGAGTTCTTCGTCTCCGGCGTGACCGACGGGTCGCTGCCCGACTACCAGGCCTCGGCGCTGCTGATGGCCATCGTCCTGCGCGGGATGACGCCCGAGGAGACCGCCTGGCTGACGACCGCGATGGTGAACTCGGGCATCCGGGTGGACCTGTCGGCGATCCCCGGCGTGAAGGTGGACAAGCACAGCACGGGCGGCGTCGGCGACAAGGCCTCGCTGGTGCTCGCGCCGCTGGCGGCCGCGTGCGGCGTGAAGGTGCCGATGATGTCGGGGCGGGGCCTCGGGCACACCGGCGGCACGCTCGACAAGCTGCAGTCGATGGCCGGGTTCCGCGTGGACCTCTCGCTCGACGAGCTGAAGGCGGCGCTCGAGCGGACCGGCGTGGCGATGCTGGGCCAGACGGCGCAGATCGCGCCGGCCGACAAGAAGCTCTACGCGCTGCGCGACGTGACCGGCACGGTGGAGAGCATCCCGCTCATCACCGCGTCGATCATGAGCAAGAAGATCGCCGAGGGGATCGACGCCCTCGTGCTCGACGTCAAGACCGGCCGCGGCGCGTTCATGAAGACCGTGGACGACTCGCGCCGGCTGGCCCGGTCGCTGGTCGAGACGGGCAACCGCGCCGGCGTGCGGACCGAGGCTCTCATCACCGCGATGGACGCGCCGCTCGGCCGCGCCGTGGGCAACGCGCTCGAGGTCGTCGAGTGCGTCGAGACGCTCAAGGGGCGGGGACCGGCCGACCTCGAGGCGCTGTCGGTGGTGCTGGCCGCGCGGATGGTGCTGGCCGCCGGCCTGGCCGGCTCGGCCGAGGAGGCCGAGGCGCAGGTGCGGCGGGCGCTCGCGTCGGGTGATGGCGTCGAGAAGTGGCGCCAGATCGTCGCCGGGCAGGGAGCCGACCCGCGCGTGGTGGACGACTACTCGCTGATGCCGTCGGTCGCGACGCGTCACCTGGTCAGGGCGCCGCGGAGCGGGTTCCTGTCGGTCCTCGACGCGGAGCTGGTGGGGCGCGCCGCCGTCGCGCTCGGCGCCGGCCGCGCCACCGTGGACGACCCGGTGGACCCGGCGGTGGGGGCGATGGTGCTGGCGCACCCGGGCGACGAGGTGCGCGAGGGCGACCCGATCCTCGAGCTGCACTACCGGCGCGAGGCCGACCTCCCGCCCGCGCTCGAGCTGCTCGGAAAGGCGATCGAGATGGCCGACGAGCCGCCGGCGCGGCTGCCGCTGGTGGTGGAACAGGTGGCGTAGCGCGTCAGCCGTCAGCGGATCACGGTCCGGGGACGGGCCGTCGTTGAGCTGGCAGCGGATTGGGCGGCAGGCAGTCGGCAGTCGGCAGTAGGCAGTAGGCAGTCGGCGGTAGGCGGCTTGCCCTGAGCGAGCGTAGCGAGTCGAAGGGTAGGCGGCTTGAAACAGTCTTCGGCCTTCGGCCCGGAGCCGCGCATCGCCAACGGCCCGGAGCCCAGAGTCCAGAGCCGCGATCGAGAGGGAGGTTCCGTGAGTGCATCGGCGTCGTCATCCCCCGGTCCGGCGTCGCGCAGGACCGAGTTCCTGGTCATCGGCGCGGCGGTCGTCGTGGCGGCGGCCGCCCTGGTGCTGGCGCAGTTTGGCGGCGTGCCGCGGGCGCAGGCGCTCGTCGGCCTCGTCGTGATCCTCGGCATCGCCTACCTGGCCTCGACCAACCGGCGCGCGATCCACCTGCCCATCATCGCCTGGGGGCTCGGCCTCCAGTTCGCCTTCGCGGTCATCGTCCTCAAGACGTCGATCGGGCGGGTGGTCTTCGAGACGCTGGGCGCCTACATCACGAAGCTGCTCGGGTTCGCCGGCGTGGGGGCGGCGTTCGTGTTCGGGCCGCTCGGCGACGCGGGCGTCTGGGGCAGCGTGATGAACAAGACGCTCGGCCCGGCCGGCGCCCAGTACGCGGTGGTGTTCGCGTTCCAGGTGCTGCCGACGATCATCTTCATCGCGGCGCTCTTCGCCATCCTCTATTACTTCGGCGTCATGCAGCTGGTCGTCCGGGTGTTCGCCGTGGCCATGCACCGCGTGATGCGCGCGAGCGGCGCCGAGTCGCTCAACGTCGCCGCCAGCATCTTCATGGGGCAGACCGAGGCGCCGCTGACCATCCGCCCCTACCTGCCCGACATGACGCAGTCGGAGCTGATGACGGTGATGACGGCGGGGATGGCGCACATCTCGGGCGGCATCATGGCCGCCTACATCCTGTTCGGCGTCGAGGCGCGGCACCTGCTGACGGCCGTCATCATGACCGCGCCCGGCACGATCATGATGGCCAAGATGTTCGTCCCCGAGACCGAGTCGCCCGCGACGATGGGGTCGGTGAAGCTGGACGTGCCGAGGACCGACGTGAACGTGATCGACGCGGCGGGGCGGGGCACGGGCGAGGGGCTGCACCTGGCGCTGAACGTCGGCGCGATGCTCATCTCGTTCCTGGCGCTCATCGCGCTGGTCAACGCCGTGCTCGGCCAGGTCCCGCTGTGGGGCACCCCGCTCAGCCTCAGCCGGATCTTCGGCTGGGTGTTCTCGCCGGTGGCGTGGGCGATGGGCGTGTCGTGGAAGGACGCGGCCACGGTGGGCAACCTGCTCGGCACCAGGATGGCGCTCAACGAGTTCGTCGCCTACTCGCAGCTCGGCCAGCTCAAGTCGGTGCTCGACCCGAAGTCGTTCACGATCGCGACCTACGCGCTGTGCGGCTTCGCCAACTTCAGCTCGATCGGCATCCAGATCGGCGGCATCGGGGCGCTGGCGCCCAACCGGCGCCACGACCTGGCCCGGCTCGGCCTGCGCGCGATGTTCGCGGGCACGCTGGCCAACTTCGTCACGGCGACGATCGCGGGAATGCTGCTGTAGGGCGGGGCTTGAGCCCAGCCTCGGGGAAGACGCAGGGCGGGGCTTCAGCCCAGCCCCGGGGAAGACGTAGGGCGGGGCTTCAGCCCTGCCGCGGGGAAGACGTAGGGCGGGGCTTCAGCCCTGCCGCGGAAAGCAGCGAGCGGAGAAAAGTACGAAGTACGAAGTAAGAAGTAAGAAGTAAGAAGTAAGGCCGGGGCGGTCCCGGGTTCGTCGGAGGGTCGCAAGCCGGGAGTTGACGAGGAACCGCCCATGTCCAGTTACTACGACCAGGTCCGTGAAGCGGCCGATTTCATCCGCGGGCGCGTGGCGCAGGTTCCGGACGTGGCGGTCGTGCTCGGGTCGGGGCTCGGCGATCTGGCGACGCGTGTCGCGGGCGCGGTGACGCTGCCCTACACGGACATCCCCAACTGGCCCCCCTCGGGGGTCGTCGGCCACGCGGGGCAGTTGGTCGTCGGCGATCTGGCCGGCCGGCGCGTCGCGGTCCTCGCGGGCCGCGCTCATTATTACGAGGGGCACTCGCTGCTGCGCTCGACGTTCGGCGTCCGCGTGATGGGCCTGCTCGGCGTGAAGACGCTGGTGCTGACCAACGCGGCCGGCGGGATCAACACGGCGTTCGAGTCGGGCGCGCTGATGGTGATCGACGATCACATCAACCTGGTCGGCACCAACCCGCTCATCGGCCCGAACGACGAGCGGTTCGGCCCGCGCTTTCCCGACATGACCGAGGCTTACTCGAAGCGCCTGCGGGCGCTGGCCGACCGGGTGGCAACCGAGCGCGGCATCAGGTTGGCGCACGGGGTGTACGCGGCGCTGCACGGGCCGAGCTACGAAACGCCGGCCGAGATCCGGTTCCTGCGGACGATCGGGGCCGACGCGGTGGGCATGTCCACGGCGCCCGAGACGATCGTGGCGCGGCACATGGGCCTCGAGGTGCTGGCGATCTCGTGCATCACGAACATGGCGGCCGGCGTCCTCGACGCGCCGCTCGACCACCACGAGGTGATGGAGACGGCCCGGCGCGTGAAGGACCAGTTCATCGGGCTGGTCGAGGGAGCGATCGCCGCGCTCTAGTCGAGACGTGCGGCCGCCGGGCTTCGGGCCTGTCACGCAGCCGCACGGCGCGGCCTGAAGCCCGACGCCCGTAGCCCGACGCCCGTAGCCTGAAGCCCGTAGCCCGAAGCCCGGAGCCTCGCTCGTTATGACCGACCCGCTGATCACTGCCGCGCGCGAGGCCCGCCAGCGGGCCCGCGCCTCGTTCTCGCACTTCAAGGTGGGCGCCGCCCTCGAGACCACCGACGGCCTGATCGTCACTGGCTGCAACATCGAGAACGCCACCTACGGCCTCACGCTCTGCGCCGAGCGAGTGGCCGTCTTCAAGGCGATCTCCGAGGGCCACGACTCCTTCCGGCGGATCGCGGTCGTCGCCGACACCGAGGCGCCGACGCCGCCGTGCGGCCCCTGCCGCCAGATCCTCTGGGAGTTCGCCGGCGACATCGAGGTCATCCTGGCGAACCTGACGGAAGAGAAGGGGCGCTACCGCCTCAGCGAACTCCTGCCGCTGCCGTTCGACGCGAGGTTCCTCGGAAAGAAATGAGTTTCGGCGGTCGGCGGTCGGCGGTCGGCTGTCGGCTGTCGGCTGTCGGCCCGCGTGATCGACTGGCCACTGGCCACTACACTGTCACTGTCCCCGTCACCGTCCCCGCCACCGTCCCTGTTATGATCAATTCCTATGCTTCCTACCGTTGACTGGACCGCGGACGGCGTCGTCATGATCGACCAGCGCAAGCTGCCGGGCGCCGAGGTGTACGTGACGTGCCGGACGGCGGCCGAGGTGGCGAAGGCGATCAAGACGATGGTCATCCGCGGGGCGCCGGCCATCGGCGTGGCGGCGGCGATGGGCCTCGCGCTCGGCATGAAGAAGAGCCGGGCCACCGGCACGGTGAAGTTCGCGGCCGAGTTCCAGAAGGCGTGCGACCTGATGGCCTCGACCCGCCCGACGGCGGTCAACCTGTTCTGGGCGATCGACCGGATGAAGCGGTGCTTCGGCGCCGCCGCGCGGGCGGGGGCGTCGGCGGACGAGATCAAGGTCCGGCTGGAGGCCGAGGCGCGCGCCATCCACGACGAAGACGTGGCGGCGTGCCGCGCCATCGGCCGGTTCGGCGGCGAGCTGGTGCCCGAGCGGGCGCGCATCCTCACGCACTGCAACGCCGGCGCGCTGGCCACGGCCGGCTACGGCACGGCGCTCGGCGTCATCCGCGGCGCGGTCGAGCTGGGCCGGCAGGTGAGCGTGTTCGCCGACGAGACTCGGCCGTTCCTGCAGGGCGCGCGGCTCACCGCCTGGGAGCTGACGCACGACGGGATCGACACGACGGTGATCACCGACAACATGGCGGCCACGTTCATGCGCCAGGGGCTCATCGACCTCGTCGTCGTCGGCGCGGACCGGATCGCCGCCAACGGCGACGTCGCCAACAAGGTGGGCACCTACGGCGTCGCGGTGCTGGCCCGGGAGCACGGGATTCCGTTCTACGTGGCGGCGCCCAGCTCGACGCTCGACCTCGCCACGCCAAGCGGCGCGGAAATCCCGATCGAAGAGCGCCCCGAACGCGAGGTGACGCACGTGGGGACCACGCGCCTGACGCCGGCGGCGGCGAAGATCCGCAACCCGGCGTTCGACGTCACGCCCGCCCGCTTCGTCACGGCGATCGTCACCGAGCGCGGCGTCTGGCGCGCGCCGTACGAGGAGTCGCTCAGGCAGGCGACGGCCTGAATCCCGAGTCCCGAATCCCGAAATGGTCATCCTCGGTATCGAGAGTTCGTGCGACGAGACGGCGGCCGCGGTGGTGGCGGAGGTGGACGACGCCGCGCACCCGTGGCAGATCCGCTCCAGCGTGGTGGCCTCGCAGGTCGAGATTCACCGCGAGTGGGGAGGTGTCGTTCCCGAGCTCGCCTCGCGCCAGCACGTCCGCGACATCTGCGGCGTGGTGGAGAGGGCGCTGGAGGAGGCGGGGAGCGTGCTCGCCCCGGCGCAAGGCAGGCCTGAAGGCCTGGCCTACCAAATTGGACGGTCCATCGACGCGGTGGCGGTGACCGCGGGCCCGGGGCTGGTGGGGTCGCTGCTCGTCGGCCTGCAGTTCGCCAAGTCGCTGGCGGCGTCGATCGGCAAGCCGCTCGTGCCGGTCCACCACCTCGCCGGCCACATCGAGTCGCTCTTCCTGCACAACGGCCCGCTGCCGCTGCCGGCGGTGGTCCTGGTCGTCTCGGGCGGGCACACGAGCCTGTACCTGGTTCCCGAGCCGGGGGTCTACCGCCTCCTCGCCCGCACGCGGGACGATGCGGCGGGGGAGGCCTACGACAAGGTGGCGAAGCTGCTGGGGCTCGGATACCCGGGCGGGCCGATCATCGACAAGCTGGCGCGCGAGGGGAACGACCGGGCCATCCCGTTCCCGATGACGCGGATCACGCACCGTGACCGGAACGCTCCCGACCTGGCCGGCCGGCTCGACTTCAGCTTCAGCGGACTGAAGACGGCGGTGCTCAGGCACGTGAAGGCACGAGGGCTCCAGGCTCCCGGCTTCGGGCTTCAGGCCGTGCCGCGCGAGTCCCGCGTGAGCCGGCCCGAAGCCCGGAGCCCGAGGCCCGAAGCCGGGCAGGTCGAGAATAGCCGCCCGTTCTCGACCGCCGAGATTGCCGACGTGTGCGCCAGCTTCCAGCGGGTGGTGGTCGAGACGCTGGTGGACCGGCTGTTCGAGGCGGCGTGGCGGAATGGCGCGAAGAGCGTGGGGATCGCGGGCGGCGTGTCGGCCAACCGGCGCCTGCGGGCTGACGCCGCGGCCCGGGGCGAGCAGGTCGGCCTGCCGGTCTTCCTGCCGACGCTGGCGCTGTCCACCGACAACGCGGCGATGATTGCCGCCGCCGGCCTGCGCCGCCTCCACGCCGGCATCACGGCGGGGTGGGAGCTGAATGCCGACGCTTCGCTGCGCTTGTAGCTCTCGGCGGATCACGGACCGAGGACGGGAGACAGAGCAGCTGGCAGCGGAATTGGACAGGGTCCGGCACTGGAGAGCCGGGCGCGGACCGGGTCGGCGCGGCGGGCGAATTCGAGGTCAGCCGAGCTGAGCCCGCGCGACGGACCGGGCCACGCCTGGCGCCTCACGAGCCGGCTGACGGACACAACATGAAGACGCTGACTGAGTACCTGTTCTTCAACACGCGCGAGCGGCGCGAGATGGTCCGCATCACCGACGAGATCGCCGCCATCGTCGGGCGCAGCGGCGTCCGCGAGGGCATGGTCCTCGTCTCCGCGATGCACATCACCGCCGGCGTCTACGTGAACGACTGGGAGGAGGGCCTCATCGCCGACTTCGGCGAGTGGCTCGAGAAGCTGGCGCCGGCGGGGCGCAACTACAAGCACCACCACACCGGCGAGGACAACGCCGACGCGCACCTCAAGCGGACGATCATGGGCCACCAGGTCGTCCTGCCGGTCACCAACGGCAAGCTCGACCTCGGCCCCTGGGAGCAGGTCTTCTACGCCGAGTTCGACGGGCAGCGGAAGAAGCGGGTGGTGGTGAAGGTGATGGGGGAATAGCAGTGGCTAGTGGCTAGTGGCTAGTGGCTAGTGGCTAGTGGCTAGTGGCTAGTGGCTAGTGGCTGGTGGCTAGTGGCTGGTGGCTAGTGGCTGGTGGCTAGTGGCTGGTGGCTAGTGGCTGGTGGCTAGTGGCTGGTGGCTAGTGGCTGGTGGCTGG
>JAJXZZ010000360.1 GCA_021779795.1 Acidobacteriota bacterium
TCGGCGGTCGGCGGTCGGCCGTAGGCGGCTTGCCCCGAGCGAGCGCAGCGAGCCGCCCCTCGACGGTGCTCGGGGCGGCCCTGAGCGCCGTCGAAAGGCCGAGGGGTCGGCGGCGGTCGGCCTGCTGTTTGCCGTCCGTTCGCCTTTCGCCTCTTGATCACCCGTCGGCCCGCTGGTACGATCGCGTCTCACATGCCCAGACCTCCCCACGGCACCGACGACCAGTCGCGTCACGAGAACGACCGTCTCGCGCTGCGCGCGCGGGGCGCCGTCTCGCGCGAGCAGGCGCTGCAGGCGGCGATCCACCAGCTCGTGCCGTCCTGGCAGCAGGACGGCGCCGACAGGCCCGACGAGGTCGTCACGGCCGTGCGCCGCATGCCGACCGTCGAGGCGCGCTTCGCCCCCATGCCCGACGGCGTGGACCCGCGCCTGGTCCGCGCGCTGTCGAGCCGCGGGATCACCGAGCTGTACACGCACCAGGCCGAGGCCGCCGCGCACGCCATGGCCGGCCAGAGCGTCGTCATCACGACGCCGACCGCGTCGGGCAAGACGCTCTGCTACAACATCCCCGTCCTGAACGCGATCCTGTCCGACCCGTCCACGCGGGCGCTGTACCTGTTCCCGACCAAGGCGCTGGCGCAGGACCAGCTCGCCGAACTGGATCGCCTGGCGCAGGCGATCAACGAGTCGGCCGGCCTCGACCTCGGCGCCTTCACCTACGACGGCGACACGCCGCAGGACGCGCGGCGGGCGATCCGCGCGCGGGCCCAGGTCATCCTGACCAATCCCGACATGCTCCACTCGGGGATCCTGCCGCACCACCCGAAGTGGGCGCGGCTGTTCGAGAACCTGCGCTTCATCGTCATCGACGAGCTGCACGCCTACCGCGGCGTGTTCGGGAGCCACCTGGCCAACGTCCTCAGGCGGCTGCGCCGCGTGTGCCGGCACTACGGGTCGGACCCGGTGTTCATCTGCTCGTCGGCGACCATCGCCAATCCGGGCGAGCTGGCCGAGCACCTGACCGAGCGCCCGTTCGAGCTGGTGGACGAGAGCGGCGCGCCGCAGGGCGAGAAGTTCTTCTTCTTCGTCAACCCGCCGGTCGTCAACCGGCAGCTCGGCATCCGCCGGTCGTACACGCAGGAGGCGCGCCGCGTCACGCTCGAGTTCCTGCGGCGCAACCTGCAGGTGATCGTCTTCGCGCAGAGCCGGCTGGTCACCGAGATCCTCACCCGCTACCTGAAGGACACCATCCAGGGGCCGCCGGGGGCCGACGATGCCGTGCGGGGATACCGGGGCGGCTACCTGCCGAACCGGAGGCGGGAGATCGAGAAGGGGCTGCGCGACGGCGACGTCCGCGCCGTCGTCGCCACGAGCGCGCTCGAGCTGGGCATCGACATCGGCGCCCTCGACGTGGCCGTGCTCGCCGGCTACCCGGGCACGATCGCCGCGACGTGGCAGCGCGCGGGGCGCGCCGGCCGGCGGGCCGGCCAGTCGGCCGCCGTGCTGGTGGCCAGCAGCGCGCCGCTCGACCAGTACGTCGTCCGCAACCCGTCGTACTTCTTCGACGCCTCGCCCGAGCACGCGCTGATCAACCCCGACAACCTCCAGATCCTGCTCGCCCACATCAAGTGCGCCGCCTTCGAGCTGCCGTTCGCGACCGACGAGATCTTCGGCCGCGAGAGCGTGCAGGACATCCTGCAGATCCTGTCGGAGGAGGGGCTGGTGCACCTGGCCGAGGCGCAGGGGGAGGGCGAGCCGGCGCACTGGCACTGGACGAGCGAGTCGTACCCGGCCGACGCGATCAGCCTGCGGTCGGTGTCGTCCGACAATTTCGTCGTCGTGGACAACACCGACCACACGCGCGTCATCGGCGAGACCGATTTCACCAGCGCGCCGTCCACGCTCCACGAGAAGGCGATCTATATCGTCGAGGGGACGCTCTACCAGGTCGAGAAGCTCGACTTCGAGAACCGCAAGGCGTTCGTCCGCCACGTGGAGTGCGACTACTACACCGACGCCATCCGCTACGACCGGGTCACGATCCTGGATGTCTTCGAGACGGCGGATGCCCAGCCTGAACCCGGGCAAGGCGGCGATCTCACTGCCCGGCGTCAGGAGAGGTCACAGCAGGGCTTCAGCCCTGCTCGTCACTGCCCGACCCCCTGGGCCCACGGCGAGGTGCACGTCGTGTCGCGTGTCGTGGGCTTCAAGAAGATCAAGTTTTACACGAACGAGAACGTCGGCTCGGGCGAGCTCGACCTGCCCGAGCAGGAGATGCACACCACCGGGTGCTGGCTGACCATTCCGCGGCCGGTGATGACGTCGCTGCCCTACGGCGGGGACGACCGGCGCGACGGCGTGATCGGCCTGGCCTTCGCGATGCGCCAGGTGGCGCAGCTGCTGCTGATGTGCGACCGGCACGACATCGGCGTGTCGATCGGGAACGGCAGCGCGCAGGACGTGCCGCAGCAGGGCGTGGCGGCCCCGGGGGACGGCGGGCACGGCCTGTCGGGCGCGGTGGCGAAGGTCGGCCGCGGCCGGGCTGCCGGCCAGGCGCCGGTCGATTACGACGAACCGCGCATCTTCGTCTACGACAACTATCCCGGCGGCATCGGCCTGTCGGAGCCGCTGTTCGCGATGCGCGAGGCGCTCGTCGAGAAGACACGCGACCTCATCGCCACCTGCCCGTGCGAGTCGGGGTGCCCGTCGTGCGTCGGGCCGCTCGGCGAGGTCGGGCCGCTCGCCAAGACGGTGGCGTTGGACATTCTCGGAGCGCTTTAGCCTCAATGGTCGGAGCGGTTTTCCGCGATCACAAAATTGAACGTCAAAATTGTAGTCACGGAAAACCGCTCCGACCCCTGAGAGTACAATCGATCCTGTGGACCGTTCCGCCCTCGCCGCCCGCATCCAGGAGATCCTGAGGAACAAGCCGCAGGCCTCGCCGGCCCCCCGCGCGGCCGAGGGGGACGAAGAGGCGGCGTTTGCCGCCCGGTGCGCGGCGGCCGAGGCGTCGGCGAGCGTCCTCGACGTGCTCGGCGCCAGGCTGCTCGACGCCGCGCACGGGCCGTCGGTGGTCGTGGACCGCCACTTTCCGTCCACCCAGCGACACGGCCATCACCCGGTCGAGCGGTACCTGTCGGCCGCGCGCTCCTCACTCGACGCGCTGCCGTGGCTGCTCGACCGCGGCGGGGCGTCGGTGACCGGGCGACAGGGCGCGGGCCGGCCGCGGCTCGTCTGTTTCGACCTCGAGACGACCGGCCTCAGCGGCGGCGCCGGCACGTATGCCTTTCTCGTCGGGTTTGGCTACTTCGACGACGACGGGTTCCGGACCCGGCAGTTCTTCCTGCGGGGGTACGGCGAGGAGCGGGCGCTGCTGCACGCGGTCGAGGACGAGATCGCGGCGCGGCACGACGCCGGCGACTCGGTGCTCGTGACCTACAACGGCCGCGCGTTCGACGTGCCGCTCATCGACACCCGCTACCAGATGCACCGGCTCGGGTCGCCCTTCGGCCGGCTGCCGCACGTGGACATGCTGTTCCCGGCGCGGAGGCTGTGGAAGAATCGGCGGTCGGCTGTCGGCGGTCGGCTGTCGGCGGCTGTCGGCGGTCGGCTGTCGGCGGCTGGCGGCGGTGCCGCGCGCGACTGGG
>JAJXZZ010000019.1 GCA_021779795.1 Acidobacteriota bacterium
CGGCCGGCGCTTGACGCTGCCGTGCGGCGAGGCGGTCATCTCGCCGAACGTGGCGCCGATCGATCCCTCGGCGCCGAGCGCGCGGTGCGCCGCGGCGGCCAGCGCGCTGAACTCGTCGGCCGTGATGCCCGGCTTCAGCATCGGGATCGTGGCGCGGTACGCCTCGTTGGTGACGTCGTTCGCGCGCTGCATCAGCGCGATTTCCTTCGGCGTCTTGATCACGCGGCAGCCGATGGTGACCGGGTTGGCGCTGACGATCTGGAGCGCGGGGGCGGCCTTGCGCAGCCCGTCCATGACGAAGAACCGGGAGTACTCCTCGAAGCCGACGCGCGACACGCCGCGGTCCTTCAGGATCTGGGCGATGCGCTCGAAGGGACTCTGGTCCTCTTCCCAGGTGCGCACGTCGTGGCCGATCGTGATCAGCTCGCGCGCCCGCCCCTCTTCGAACTTGGGGCAGACGTAGGCCACCTCGCCGCGCGCCGGCAGGATGGCGACGAACGTCCGCTCGCTCGGCCACCAGCTGACGCCGGTGAAGTAGACGAGGCTCGTCCCCGAGTCGAGGATGACGGCGTCGATCTCGTGCTCGGCCATCAGGCGCCGCGCCTTCTCGACGCGGGCGAGCCGGTCCTGGGTGTTGATGCGGTCGATCCCGCCCGTCATCGGCTCGAGGTGGGCGAACGGGCCGGAGGCCGGCGGCTGACTCCCGGCGGCCTGCAGGAGATTGGCGTTGGCCACCAGGCCGGCACTGGCGGCGACGGCGGAAGACTGAAGGAAGCGGCGGCGGTCGATCGACATGATGTGACTCCGTGTAGTGGCCGGCGGCCGGTGTCGGTCGTAGTGGCTAGTGACCAGTGGCTAGTGAGCAGTGGCTAGTGGCTAGTGTGTCACGCGTGAACGACTGACCACTGACCACTAACCACTACTGTTTCTGTCCCTGTCCCTGTCCCTGTCCCTGTCCTGTCCGTAATACGCCCCCGGGCCGTGCTTCCGGAGGAAGTGCTTCTCGCCGAGCGCCCGCGGGATGGCCGGCGTGCCGGGGGCGAGCGCCAGCGTGTGCCACGCCGTGCACGCGACCTCCTCGAGGATGACCGCCAGGTCGGCGGCCGCGCGCGCCGACGGGGCCCAGCAGAACGGCCCGTGCCCCCTGACGAGCACGGCCGGCATCTCCGCCGGGTCGAGCGTCGCGAACCGCCGCGCGATCGCCTGGCCGGTGTTCCACTCGTAGGCCGAGCCGATCTCCTCGTCGGTCATCGGATCGGTCACCGGGACCGCCCCCCGGAAGTAGTCCGCGTGCGTCGTCCCCAGGCAGGGGATCTCGCGCCCGGCCTGCGCCCAGATCGTGGCGAACCGCGAGTGCGTGTGCACGACGGCGCCGATCGCCGCGAACGCCTTGTAAAGGGCCAGGTGCGTCGGCAGGTCGGACGACGGGCGGCAGCGCCCCTCGACGACCCGCCCGTCGAGGTCGGTCACCACGAGCGTCTCGGCGTCCAGCTCGCCGTAGGCGACGCCGCTCGGCTTGATCACGACCAGGCCCGACTCCCGGTCGATGGCGCTGGCGTTGCCGAACGCCTGCACCACCAGGCCCCGGCGGTCCAGCTCCACGTTGGCCTCGAGCACCTCGAGTCGAAGCAGGGCAATGGCACTCATGCGCGTCTCGCCTCGGCGGCGATCCTCCTGAGCGACGGCAGTACCGCTCCGATCGCGGCCGGCCCGGCGTCGGCGCGCCCCATCGCGAAGTAGAGGTTACGGTACAACGAAAACAGCCGGTCGTACACGCCCGCCTGCCCGGGGTCGGGCTCGACGACGTCGAATCCCGGGCAGAGGGCGTCCTGCGCCTGCTCGATGCCCGGGAACGCGCCCGCCGCCATGAAGGCGAAGATGGCCGACCCGAGGCTCGTCACCTCCGCCTTGGGGACCAGGATGGGCTTGCCGAGCACGTTCGCGTAGACGGCGTTCAGCGTCGGGTTCTTGCGGGGGATGCCGCCGCCGTTGATGACGCGGCGGATCGGCACGCCGTGCTCCTCCATCCGCTCGAGGATGATCCGCGTGTGGAAGGCCGTTCCCTCGATGGCGGCGAACAGGTGATCCTGCGGCGTGTGCGTCAGATTCCAGCCGAGCGTCACGCCGCCCAGCTCCGGGTTCACGAGCACCGTTCGGTCGCCGTTGTCCCACGTCAGGTGGAGGAGGCCCGTCTCGCCGGCCCGGTACCGCTCGAGTCCCCCCGAGAGCGCCGCCACGGTGGTCCCCGCGCGGCGGGCGATGGCGTCGAAAATGTCGCCGGTGGCCGAGAGGCCGGCCTCGATGCCGGTCAGCGCCGGGTGCACCGACCCGGGCACGACGCCGCACAGCCCGGGCACGCACGCGGCCTTGTCGCTCACGGCGATGATGCACGTGGAGGTGCCGATCACGTTGACGACGTCGCCAAGGCGGACGCCGGCGCCGATGGCGTCCCAGTGGGCGTCGAACGCGCCGACGGGGATCGGGATGCCGGCCCGCAGGCCGAGCCGCGCGGCCCATCCGGGCGACAGCCGGCCGGCGATCTGGTCGGACGTGGCAAACCGGCCCGTGATCCGGTCGCGCACGCCGGCGAGCAGCGGGTCCACGGCCGCCAGGAAGCTCTCGGGCGGCAGGCCGCCGAGCGCCGGGTTCCACATCCACTTGTGGCCCATCGCGCAGGCGCTCCGCGGCACCCGGGCCGGGTCGGTGATCCCGGCCAGCGTCGCCGCCACCATGTCGCAGTGCTCGAGCGCGGTGACGAAGCGGTCGCGCTTGCCCGGGTTGTGCCGCAGCCAGTGGAGGAGCTTCGAGAATCCCCACTCCGACGAGTAGGTGTCGCCGCACCAGTGGATCGCCTCCAGCCCCGTCTCGTGCGCGATGCGCGTGATGAGCGCCGCCTCCTCCCACGCCCGGTGGTCGCACCAGAGATAGTAGTCGTCGAGCGGCACGAGCCCCTCGCCCACCGGGACGACGCTCGACCCGGTCGTGTCGAGCGCGATCGCCTCAACCAGGTCGCCGGGCACGCCGGCCGACTCGAGCGCCAGCCGCGAGGCGAGCGCGAGGGCGTGCATCTGGTCGTCGTGGCCCTGCGTGGCGAAATCGGGATCCTCCTTGCGCCGGTGCAGCGGGTACTCGGCCACGCCCGAGCCGAGGCGCCCGCGCTCCGAGTCCACGATGGACACGCGCACCGACAAGGTTCCGAAATCAACGCCGGCGACAATCATCGTGTCCCTCGCGGGATTCTGGATTCGGGATTCGGGATTCGATGTGTCACGCGGGCCGACCGAATCCTGACTCCTGAATCCCGATTCCCGAATCCTGTCACACTGGCACGCCGCCACACCCTCAAGCCGTCATGCCGCCACGCTGTCCGTGCCAGTACACGTCCCACCCCATGTACTTCGTCGTCGCCTCGTGGACGACGCCGGCGACCGACGACAGGCTGGCGGCGACGTGGTGCTCGAAGCCGCTGTCGCAGATGAACCGGAGCAGGCGCTGCATCCCCGGGATGCGCACCACGCCGGCGCCGCCGAACGTTTCGAGCGGGTCGCGCGTGAACTCCCCTTCCCCGACGTACCCGCCGATCCGCCCGCGCGCGTCGTCGGTCGAGAAGCGGGCGAACGACATCGGCCCGGCCTTCACGCGCCCGACGCACGTGCCGAACGTGCGGTCGCGGCCGACGGTGCCGGCGATGATCGCCTGGTAGTCCATCCGCACCTCCTCGAAGAAGTGCTTCGGGAGGTTGCTGCAGTGGAAGCAGACCGCCTTGTCGGGGTCGTCGCCGTAGTTGTTGTTCCAGTCGAGCAGCGCGCTCGGCGTGCCCGAGGCCAGCCGCAGGGCGTGCATCGCGACGGCGCCGCAGATGTCCACCTCGCAGGCGCTCGACATCAGCCCCTCGCCCATCATGCTCATCACGGTGCAGGGGACGACGCCGAAGAACTCCTCGAGCGACGTCCAGCACTGGACCGCGCTGATGGCCACGTCGGTCTCGCGCATCCAGGCGTCGACGACGGCGCCGAGCTTCGCCATCCTGGCGAGCGCCGCCGGCGGCACGCCGCCGGTCGGCACGTACGCCCGGATGGCCGACAGCTTCTCGCGCACCGCCGGGTCGTCGTCAGTCAGGCGCTCGATCCGGCCGACGATCTCGGACAGGTCGATCGGCTCGACCGAGATCCCCGACGCCTCCAGCAGCTTCTCGCTGAAGCGCACGGTGTTGAAGGCGGCCGGGCGGGCGCCGATGGCGCCGACGCGCAGCCCGCGCAGCCCCTTCACCACGCGGCAGACGCCGAGGAAGTGCTCGAGGTCGCGCGCGAACGCGGGCGACGCCGGCGCCTCGGTGTGGAGGCTGGTGAGCGAATAGCGGATGCCGTACTGCCTGAGGTTGTTGCAGGCCGACATCTTGCCGCAGAAGCTGTCGCGGCGGTCGCGGATCGTCATCAGCCCCGGCTCGTCGGGCGTGGCCTGGACGAGCACCGGCACGTCGAGGCCGGCCATCCGCAGCGTGTCGGCGATGCCCCGCTCGTCGCCGAAATTGGGGAGCGTCACCAGGACGCCGTCGATCTCGTCCCGGCGGCGCCGGAAGAGGTCGGCGCACGCGCGCGCCTCGGCCCGCGTCTCGACCGCGCCGTGCTTGGTCTCGTCGGGCCCGAGCGCGATCGCCTTCACGCCGGCCTTCGCCAGGACGGCCAGCATCTCCTCCCGGCCGGTCTTCGCCAGGTGGTCGGGGAAGAAGCCGCGGTTGCCGACGATCACGCCGAGCGTCATGGGCTTGTGGGTGTCCATCTACTTCTGCCTCCGCGGTGCGAACCGCACGGTGTAGAACGCGCCGAGCGCGATGAGCAGCCCGCCCCACCAGATGCCGGCGTGCAGGTTGCCGAGGACGACGGGCCGGGCCGGGGGCGACACGAGGCCGTAGAGCCCGGCCCCGGCGATCAGCACGCCGTAGGCCAGCAGCAGCACGCCGATGAAGAACCAGATCGAGATGAGGCCGGGACGATGCATCAGGATGCCCTCGTTGCGGCTCGCGGCGTGCGGCCTCCAGCCGGTCACGCGTGGCCACGCCGCCGGTCGCCAGCCGCGGGCCGGTGCCCGTTACCAGAAGATCACGTTCAACCCCACGAACGCCACGGCGACGATCACCGCCCAGAAGGCCGGGCGCTGGTAGAGGGGCAGGTGCGCCTCGCCCGGCACCTCGGTGCAGCCGTAGACGAGGCCGGTCAGCTCCGCCACCGGCTTCGGCCGGGTCATCAGGCTCACGGCGACCGTCACGACGACGCAGACGATCCAGGACCAGAGCGCGCGGTACATGTTCTCGGCCATGTCGCGGGCGTTCGGCGACAGCGCGATGTACTTGAGCGCCACCGGGTCGAGCTTCACCCAGGCCCACATGCCGATCGACGACAGCGTCCCGGCCAGCAGCCCCCAGAACCCGCCGGCCGGCGAGCAGCGCTTCCACAGCATCCCGAGCAGCACCGTGCCGAACAGCGGCGCGATGAAGAAGCTGAAGAGCGCCTGCACGTAGTCCATGATGCTGAGGAACTGCATCACGAGGTACGCCGTGCCGATGCTGACCAGCACGCCGAGGATCGTGCACCACCGGCCCATCGTCACGTAGTGGGCGTCGGTCGCGTCCCGCCGGATGAGCGCCTTGTAGATGTCGTAGGTCCAGACCGTGGCGAACGCCGACACGTTGCCCGCCATGCCCGACATGAACCCGGCGATGAGCGCCGTGATGCCGAGGCCCAGCAGGCCGGGCCCGCAGTAGCGGGCCAGCATGAGCGGCAGCACCTCGTTGTAGCTGTGCCCGCCGGTCGCGACCGCCTGCGCCTCGCCGACCAGCTTCGGGTGCAGCACGGCGAGGCCGAGCAGGCCGGGCAGGATGACGATGAACGGGACCATCATCTTGAAGCCGGCCCCGATGATCGGCGCCATCTTGGCCGACCGCAGGTCCTTCGCCGCCAGGACGCGCTGCACGACCAGGAAGTCGGTGGTCCAGTAGCCGAACGAGATCACCCAGCCCAGGCCGAGCACGATCCCCGTCCAGTGGATCCCCATCGGGTTGCCGGTGAACGACCCCATCGTCCGCCACAGGTGCGTGTAGTCGCCGCCGGGGAAGTTGGCGTGGATGCGGGCCACCAGGCCGCTCCACCCGCCCGTCTCGACGAGGCCGATGATCGAGATGAGCAGCGCGCCGAGCCAGATGAGGACGAACTGGAGGACCTCGTTGAAGATGGCCGACAGCAGGCCGCCGAGGCCGACGTAGATCGCGACCGTGATCGACGACACCCAGATGCTGAAGTGGATGTCCCAGCCGAGGACGACCTTCATCACGAGCGCCATCGAGTACATGTTGATGCCGCTCATGAGCACGGTCATGACGCCGAAGGTGACCGCCGACAGCGCGCGCGCCGGCTCGCCGAACCGCAGCTTCAGGTAGCCCGGCACCGAGTGGGTCTTCGAGATGTAGTAGAACGGCATCATCACGATGCCGAGGAAGAGCATCGCGGGGATCGCGCCGATCCAGTACCAGTGCGCGGCGAGGATGCCGTACTGGTAGGCGGCCGCCGCCCAGCCCATCAGCTCGAGGGCGCCGAGGTTGGCGGCCAGGAAGCTCAGGCCGGCCACCCACGCCGTCATCTCGCGGCCGGCCAGGAAGAAGTCGTCGCCGGTCTTCGTGTAGCGCTTCAGGTAGAAGCCGATCCCCAGCACCATCGCGAAGTAGAGGGCGATGATGGCGACGTCCACCGGCGAGAGCGCCACCAGGCGCGACGGCGGGGCGGCGTCACCGAGGGAGAGCGCGAGCAGGACGGTCGGCATAGGGCGTGGTCTCGCGAGGCCGGGCGGACGCGCCGGCGGCTAACGGGTCACCGTCCGGATCTCGAACACCTGCGCCGTGACGGCCTGGCCCTGCGGCTGGATCCGCACGACGATCTCCGCCCGCCCGCGCGTCAGCGCGTCGGGGATCGGGTACTCGAAGTCGAGCAGCTCGGTCGGATGGTAGGGCACCGCCTCGGCGGCGATCGTCCGCCCGTCCACGAGCACGTCGAATGCCCGCCGCTGACCCTCGCTGCCCCGGCACGTCAGCGCCAGGGCGAGCGGGACGCCCGGCCTGGTCTTCAGCGCGTAGCTGAACCAGCCGCCGCTCGCCGCCTCGCGGCCCAGGCGGCCGTCGAAGTCGGGCTTCGTGGCGCGGTCGCCCGCGTAGCGGTGGGCCTTCTCGCTGTCGGCGGAGCCGAGGTCCACGGCGTCCACGGTCCGGGCGGCCAGGCCCTCGCGCCGCACCCTCGCCTTCGCCTCGGCCTCGGCGTGCGCCTTCCACTCGGCCGGCGCGTAGAGCGTCCAGTAGGCCGTGTAGCGGATGTCCGACGCCAGGTAGAACGGCGCCAGCGTCACCGGCGCGGTCGTGCCGGCGACGGGCAGGCGGAACGTCAGCGGAGCGCCCGGCACCGGCGCGATCGACGCGAGCGCCGCGCGGGCGTCGCCCAGGATCCCGGGCACGGCCGGCATGTCCATGCGCCGCACGGGCGGCGCGCTCGGTCCGATGCGGACGGCCGTCGTCAGCCCCTCGCGGCCGAGGTCGCCGGCGAGCAGGATCGGGCCGTAGAGGAACGCCACGACCTTCGGGTTGTCGGGCATCGCCTCGGCGCGGAGCGTCATCGGCAGCGTGATCGACAGCGTGTCGCCCGTCTTCCACTCGCGGTCGATCGTGACGTAGGAGCCGGGCGCGGCCGAGACCGGCTGCGCGACGCCGTTGACCGCGAGCGACAGGCCCGACACGGCCCAGGACGGAAAGCGGACCTTGACCGCGAGGCGAACGGGCCGCGCGGCGGCGAACACGAGGCGGCTCGAGTCCTCGTACGGGAAGCGCGTCTCCTGCCGGACCGCGATCCCCTTGTCGCGCCAGTTCAGCTCGGACGCGATGAACAGGTTCACGTAGAGCGTGTCGCCGGCGTGGAAGTAGATCGAGTCGGGGTACTTGGCGTGGTTCTCCATGCCGGTCCCGACGCAGCACCAGAACGACGCGTCGGGCGTCGAGTAGGTGCGGAACGCGCCGGGCATCAGCGGGCAGTAATAGAACATCCCGCCGGTCGCCGGGTTCTGCTGCGCGAGGATGTGGTTGAACAGGCCCCGCTCGTAGAAATCCATCAGCCGCGCCGACGGCGCCCAGGAGAACAGGTGGCGCGTCAGCTTGAGCATGTTGTAGGTGTTGCACGTCTCGGAGGTCGAGGCGCCGAGGTGCTCGGAGAACCGATCCACCGGGAAGAACGACTCGTCGTCGCTGTCGCCGCCGTTGGCGAACGAACGGTGCCGCGCCACGCGGTCCCAGAAGAAGGTGGCGATGTCGCGGTAGCGCGTCTCGCCGGTCATCTCGTACTCGCGCGCGGCGCCGATGATCTTGGGAATCTGCGTGTTGGCGTGCAGCCCGTCGAGCGCGTCCTCGTGGCGGGCGAGCGGGTCGAGGATGAACTCGTGGTCGAACGCCTTCGCCAGGCGCAGGTCGTCGGGGTCGCCCGTCACCGCGTAGAGGTTGGCGAGGACCTCGGTCATCCCGCCGTGCTCGGTCATCAGCATGGCCTGCTGCCGGGCGTGCGTCAGCCGGTCCATGCGGAACCTGACCCACGCGGCCTGCTTCTCGAGCACGTCGAGCGCCTGGCGGTTGCCGGCCAGCTGGTACATGTCGAGCAGGCCGGCCATGATCTTGTGGATCGTGTAGTAGGGCGCCCACACGCGGCGGCGCGTCTCGACCCGGTCGAAGAACTCCTCGGGGAACGCCGACAGGTAGCCGGCGTGATACCCCTTCGACGGCGACGCCTGCTGGACCCTGGCCAGCTCGGCCACCATCAGGTCGCCCCGCGCCTTGAACCGCGCGTCACCCGTGGCGGCGTACATGAGCGCGAGGGCCGACAGGTAGTGGCCGACCGTGTGGCCGCGCAGCTCGACGTCGGGCGCCTCCCACCCGCCGAGCGGCGTGGCGGTCGAGGGGAGGCCGACGTTGACGCGGAAGTTGTGGAGCAGCCTGTCGGGATCGAGCGCGAGGAGGTACTGCTCGTCGCGCCGCATCGCGTCGCGGAACGGGCCGTCGAGCAGCCGCACGTCCTCGAGGGGGAACGGGACGGCCTGGAACGACACGACCGGGGCGACGGCCGGCGGGGGAACGCGGTCAACTGCGGCCGCCCTCGCCCCGTGCCAGAGGACGCCGAGGGTGAGCGGGAACAGCAGGACCAGAACGAACCACGCCAGGTGCCATCGTCTCACGGCGGTCTCCGGGAGGCCCGTTTTGGGGCCTGGGGTACGTGAACGTTCACGGTATAATACACGCCGCCCGGCGGAGGGACAACACGCCGGCTCGCGGCTCGCGGCTTGTGGCTTGCGGCCGTGTCACGGGCGATCCGCGGCCAGCGATCGTGCGGCCCGGCCTCCGACCGTGATCCGCTGACCGCTGAACCGAACCTCGTCTTTCGATCGCGGTCCGCTGCCGGCTGACGACCGGCGGGCGGCGCGAGGTGCTTATGCGCCCAGGGATGAGAGCACTTGCCGGCGTCTTCGTCCTCGCGCTGTGCGCGGCCGCCTGGTGGCCGGCCGCGCCCGGCGCGTCGCCCGCGCAGCCGGCCGACACGCCCGGCCACGACTATCCCGTCCAGCCCGTCCCCTTCACCGCCGTCCACCTGGACGACGCGTTCTGGGCGCCGCGCATCGAGATCAACCGGACGGTGAGCGTGCCGTCCGCCTTCGAGCAGTGCGAGCTGACCGGCCGCGTCGAGAACTTCATCGAGGCCGCCAAGGCGCTCCACGGGGAGGCGATCGCCAACCCGAAGCTGCCCGGCTACCCGTTCGACGACACCGACGTCTACAAGGTGATCGAGGGGGCGTCCTACACGCTGAGCGTCCACCCCGACCCGAAGCTCGACGCCTACGTGGACTCGCTCATCGCCAGGATCGGCGCCGCGCAGGAGCCGGACGGCTATCTCTACACGGCGCGCACGATCGACCCGCAGCATCCCCACCCGTGGGCGGGATCGCAGCGGTGGGCGCTCGAGAAGGTGGACAGCCACGAGCTCTACGACCTCGGCCACCTGTACGAAGCCGCCGTCGCGCACTACCAGGCCACCGGCAAGCGCACGCTGCTCGACATCGCGCTCGAGTCGGCCGACCTGCTCACGCGCACGTTCGGGCCCGGGAAGCGGTCGATCTGGCCGGGGCACCAGAACGTCGAGATGGGCCTCGTAAAGCTGTACCGCGTCACCGGCCGCGAGCAGTACCTGGAGCTGGCGAAGTTCATGCTGGACCAGCGCGGGCCGGACGGCAGCCCGGGGTCCGGGCGCACGTACAACCAGTCGCAGGCGAAGATCCTCGAGCAGACCGAGGCGGTCGGCCACGCCGTCCGCGCGACCTACATGTACTCGGGCATCGCCGACGTCGCGGCGCTCACCGGCGACGCCGCCTACGTGAGGACGTCCGACATCATCTGGGAGAACCTGGTCTCGAAGAAGCTCTACATCACCGGCGGCATCGGCGCGACCGGCCGCGGCGAAGCCTTCGGCGCGGACTACGAACTGCCGAACATGACGGCGTACAACGAGACGTGCGCCGCCGTCGGCAACGACTTCTGGAACGAACGGCTCTTCCTGCTCCACGCCGACGCGAAGTTCGTCGATGTCATGGAGCGCACGCTCTACAACGGGCTGCTCTCGGGCGTCTCGCTCGACGGCAAGACGTTCTTCTACCCCAACCCCCTCGAGTCGGCGGGCCAGCACGCGCGCAGCCCGTGGTTCGGCGTGGCCTGCTGCCCCGGCAACATGACGCGCTTCATGGCCTCGGTGCCGGGCTACGTCTACGCGAGGCGCGGCACGACGATCTACGTCAACCTGTTCGCCGCCGGCACCGCGGAGATCGTCCTCGACGGCGGGCGCCGCGTCCGGCTGCGGCAGGACACGCGCTACCCGTGGGACGGCCACGTCAGGCTCGCGGTGACGCCCGACCGCGCGGGAGAGTTCGCGATCGCCTTGCGCATCCCCGGCTGGGCGCGCAACGAGCCGGTGCCGAGCGACCTCTACCGGTTCCTCGACCGCGTGCCCGACCCGGTGGTCCTCGCGGTGAACGGCGCGCGCGTCCCGCTCACGCTCGACAAGGGCTACGCCACGCTTCGCCGCAACTGGCGCGCCGGCGACGTCGTCGACCTGACGCTGCCCATGCCGGTGCGCCGGGTGGTGGCGAACGAGCATGTCGCGGCCGACCGCCGGCGCGTGGCGCTGCAGCGCGGGCCGCTGGTGTACGCCGCCGAGTGGCCCGACAACCCGGGCGGCCGCGTGCGCAACCTCGTGCTGCCCGACGCCTCGGCGCTCACCGCCGGATTCCGGCCGAACCTGCTGGGCGGCGTCACCGTGATCACCGGCAGGGCGTTCGGCCTGGCGTACGACGCCGCCGGCCGGGTCCGGAAGACCGCGCAGCCGTTCACGGCCATCCCCTACTACGCCTGGGCCAACCGCGGGCGCGGCGAGATGCTGGTCTGGATCCCGCGCGTCGAGGCGGCGGCGCGGCCGACGCCCTGGCCCACCATCGCCATGACGAGCGTCGTCACCGTGTCGGGCCACAGCCGGCGCGACCCGAGGCGGATCAACGACGGCGAGGAGCCCGCCTCGTCGGACGACTCGGCGTCGTATTTCGACTGGTGGCCCGTCAAGGGCGCGTCCGAGCGGGTGGAGTACGCCTTCCGTGCGCCGGCCAGGGTCTCGGAAGTGGAGGTCTACTGGTACGACGACACGGGCGACGGCGAGGTGCGCGTGCCGGCCTCGTGGCGCATCCTCTACCGCGACGGCCAGGCGTGGAAGCCGGTGCAGGCGCTCGGCCCCTACGGGGTCGAGCGGAACCGCTACAACCGCGTGCGGTTCGCGCCGGTGACCGCGTCCGGCCTCCGCCTCGAGCTGACGATGCAGCCGACGTGGTCGGCCGGGCTGCAGGAGTGGAAGGTGAAATAGTGAGGGCCCGCCCGAATCCGCCCGCCCGCCCCGTCGGCATCAAGGACATCGCCCGCGCGCTCGGCGTCTCGACCGGCACCGTGGACCGCGCGCTGCACGACAAGCCGGGCATCAACGCCGGCACGCGGCAGCGCGTGCTCGACAAGGCGGCCGCGCTCGGCTACCGGCCCAACCTCGCCGCCCGCCACCTCAAGTCGCGGACGTCGATCCGCGTCGCGGTGCACCTGCCCGAGGAGATCGCGCTGTTCTGGGACTCGCTGCGCGACGGCATCCGCGAGGCGGCCGCGCCGTTCGCCCCGACGCTGTCGGTCGAGTTCAGGAACAACCCCAGGCTCGGCGAGGGCGAGGTGGAGCTGTTCGAAAAGGCGCTCGCCAGCGGGGTCAACGGCCTCATCGTGGCCCCCGGCGACCCGGCCGCGCTCGAGCCGCTCAGCAGGCGCGCGGCGGCCACTCGCGTGCCGATCGTCTGCGTCGTCACCGACGCGCCGACCTGCGAGCGGCTCACGTCGGTCTCGGCCGACCCGTTCACCGTCGGGGCGGTGGCCGGGGAACTGCTGTCGCGCTTCCTGCCCGGCCGCGGCGAGATCGCCTTCTTCACCGGCTGGCTCGGCACCGAGGATCACGCCGAGAAGCTTCGCGGGTTCGAGGCCAGCCTGGAGGCGGAGGCCCGGCGCGCGGACCTGGTGTCGGTCGTCGAAGCGCACGACGACGAGCAGGCCGGGTATCGGCGGGCGCTGACCGCCCTCGACGCCCACCCGGAGCTGAAGGGCATCTACGTCAGCACGGTGAACTCGCTGCCGGTGCTCCGCGCCCTCGAGCGCCGGGGCCGGCTCGGGAAGATTTCGGTCGTGACCACCGACCTGTTCCCGGCGCTCGTGCCGCACATCCGCGCCGGCCACGTGGCGGCGACGATCTACCAGCGGCCGGTGAGCCAGGGCCGGCAGGCGCTGGCCGCGCTCTACCGGTTCCTCGCGGACGGCACGCGCCCGCCGAAGCGCATCAAGCTGATCCCGCACGTCGTGATGCGCAGCAACCTCGACCAGTTGCTCGGCCGCATGGGGTAGGGGGCGGAGGGCTGAGGGCGGCGCCCGAGTCACGCGTGACCGGGCGCCAGGCCCTCGGCCTTCAGCCATCAGCCCTCGGCCGCCCGCCTCTTACTTCCCCTCCTCCACCGGCACCGCGTCCATCACCCACACGCCCCGGCCGTGCGTCGCGATCGCGATCAGACGGTCGCGCGGCTGGATGTTCAGGTCGAGCACGAACACCTGCGGCAGGTTGCCGCCGAGCACGTTCCAGTGGGCGCCGCCGTCGGTGCTGACGTACACGCCCATGTCGGTGCCGACATACAGGATCTTCGGGTTCGCCGGGTCCTCCCGGATCACGTTCACCGGCCCGCCCGGGATGTTGCCGACGATGCTGGTGAACGTCTTGCCGAAGTCGGTGGACTTGTAGATGTAGGCCGCGAAGTCGTCGTCCCGCTTGCCGTTCTGGGTGACGTAGACCGTCCCTTCCTCGAACGCCGACGGCGTGACGCGCGAGATCCACTTCTTCTGCGGCAGGTTCGCCGTCAGCTCGGTCCACGCCTTGCCGCCGTCGCGCGTCATCCAGAGCCGCCCGTCGTCGGTGCCGGCGTAGAGCAGGCCGAAGCGCATCGGCGACTCGGCCAGCGCGAACAGCGTCTGGTACGGGATGTCGCCGAACATCTTCGGATCGTTGCCGGTGAGGTCGGGGCTGATCCGCTCCCAGGTGTCGCCGCGGTAGAGCGACCGGAAGACGTACTGCATCCCGTGGTAGAGGACGTTCGGATCGTGCGGGGACACGATCGTCGGCGCCATCCACTGGCCGCGCAGCGGCGGCTCGCCGGGTCCGGCCTTCGGCACGACGTTGGTCACCTCGAACGGCGGCGTCCCCCAGCGGGTCGGCCGTCCCGGCTTCGTCAGGTCGGCGCGATCGAGGTTGCCGTAGAAGCTCGACGCGTAGATGAAGTCGTTGGTGCTCCTGTCGATCGCGTGCGTCGTCCCCTCGCCGCCGAGCGTCTCCTCGAACGGCTGGGCGGGGATCTGGTCGCGCCCCTTGCTGAGGTCCACGACGGCGCGGTAGCTGCCGTGGTCCTGCACCGAGCCGTAGACGCGCAGCGGCGTGCCGTTGTCGAACTCGACGTTGAAGAAGGTGGCCACCGGCAGGTTGTCGGTGAACAGGCGCCACGTCCGGCCCCGGTCGTACGACATCACGACCCCGCCGTCGTTGCCGTCGATGAGGTTGTCGGGGTTGTCCGGGTCGATCCAGAGCGCGTGGTGATCGGTGTGCATGCCGCGCAGGTTCTTGAACGTCCGGCCGCCGTCGGTGGACTGGTTGAGCATCAGCCCCTGGAAGTAGACGACGTTCTCGTCGGTGGGATCGACGCGGACCTGCGAGAAGACCCAGCCGTAGGTGGCCGCCGCCCTCTCCATGAACGCGTTCGACTCGCTCACCTTGCGCCACGACTGCCCCTTGTTGTCGGACCGATAGATCTCGGCGCCCCTGATCGTCCCCTGCTTCTGCCGGCCGTACGAGTCGAGGTCGCCGGGCTTCGCCTCGTGCGCGATCTCGTAGTTGTCGACGAAGGCGTAGAGCACGTTCGGGTTGGAGCGGGCGATGTCGATGCCGATGCGGCCGCGATGATCGGGCACGGGCAGCCCCTCGTCGATCGGCGTCCAGGTCTGGCCGGCATCGGCGGTCTTCCAGATCCCCGAGCCGGTGTAGCCGGCGAGTGTGCGCGGGTCGTTCCACTTCTGGCGGATGCGCTGCCAGGTGGTCGCGTAGAGCACGTTCGGGTCGGACGGGTCCATCACCAGGTCGTTGGCGCCCGTCTTCGCGTTCACGTAGAGCACCTTCGCCCAGGTCTTCCCGCCGTCGGTCGTCTTGAAGACGCCGCGCTCCTCGTTGTCGGTCCACTCGTGGCCGCCGGCCGCGACGTAGACGATGTCGGGGTTGGTCGGGTGGATGACGATGCGGGGGATCGTGTAGGTCCCGGTGAGCCCCATGTGCTGCCAGGTCTTGCCGCCGTCCACCGACTTGAAGATGCCGACGCCGGCGTTGGAGCTGCGGAAGATGTTCGCCTCGCCCGTGCCGAACCAGACGATGTCGGGGTTGGACGGCGCGACCTCGACGTTGCCTCCCTGGACGGAGGCCGCCTGCTCGAACACCGGCTCGAACGTCGTCCCCTCGTTCTCGGT
>JAJXZZ010000361.1 GCA_021779795.1 Acidobacteriota bacterium
TCGGCGGGCAGGCGCTCCCGCGGCTCGAAGGGTCGTTCCTGAACGGGCGCCGCGCCGCCCTGCCGGCGGCAGCAGACGGCAAGGTCGCCCTCGTCATGATGGGCTTCACGTACGAGTCGCGCTTCCCGGTCGAGGCCTGGGGCGGCTGGTTCAGGACGCTCACGGCCGGCCACGCCGACGTGACCTCGTTCGAGGTGCCGATGATCGGCGGCATCGCCAGGCTGGGCAAATGGTTCATCGACTCGGGCATGCGCAAGGGGACGCCGGCCGACCTCCACGAGAACGTCATCACGGTCTACTCGGGGTCGGGCGACTGGAAGAAGCGGCTCGGCGTGTCTGCGGCCAACGAGAACGACCCATTCCTGCTGCTTCTCGATCGGCAGGGGATCGTCCGGTGGATCCACCACGGCGCCTTCGACGAGGCGAGCGCCCGCCAGTTGACGGACCTGATGGGACGGCTGGGCGTGGTCTGGGCGACAGGGGCCGCCCCGAACCGGTAGGCTGGGCCAGCCATGACGGTCCCGGCCGTCGCGCTCGTCGGGCTGCTGGCGGCGCTGGCCGTCATGACGGTGGTGTGGCTGGTGAGCCTCCGCCTCGGCGACGCCAGCATCGTGGACGCCTGCTGGGGCCCGGGCTTTGCGCTGCTGGCGTGGGGCTACCTCCTGGTGCCTGGCGGCGCGCCGGGAGCGAGGCCGCCGGCGGTCACGGCAACCGACGTCGCGGGCCTGGCGCTGTTTGGGGCCGGCTTCGCGTTCGAGGCGGCGGCCGACGCGCAACTCCGGCGCTTCAAGGCATCGCCAGGCCATCGCGGGAAGGTGCTCGACACCGGGTTGTGGCGCTACACGCGACACCCCAACTATTTCGGCGACGCGCTGCTCTGGTGGGGTCTCTACCTGATGGCCGCTTCGGCGCGCGGGGGGTGGCGCACGCTGGCGAGCCCGGCCCTGATGACCTTCCTGCTGCTCAGGGTGTCGGGCGTCACGCTCCTCGAGCGGGGCCTGAGGTCGTCGAAACCGGCCTACGCGGACTACGCGGCCCGCACCTCGGCGTTCCTTCCCTGGTTTCCGAAGCGGTAAGGCTCGCGACCGGCGACCACGCCGGGCTGCGGGCTGATGGCCGAGGGCCGGTGGCCTTGCTCCGCTGTCAGCTCAACCGTTCCCGGTCCGCCTTCCGTGGTCCGCTGGCAGACCGACCGCTGACAACCGGCTCATCCAGCGCCCCCTGGAGGTATCATCAAAGAATGCGCCGCCGCCCGGGCGCGGCGGCCTCATCGAAAGGGAAGGCGCTCATGCACCGCAAGTCCATGCTCGTCCTCGCAGGCGCCGTGATCATCGGCGCCGTCTCCGTCTACGCATACTCTGCAGGATCCATGACTCCCATGCAGAAACCGACACCGGCGGCGACGCGGGCCAACCCGCTGATGACGCCGAGCCCGCTGCCGTTCGAGGCGCCGCCGTTCGACAAGATCAAGGACGCCGACTTCAAGCCGGCCTTCGACGCCGGGATGAAGCGGCAGGCGGCCGAGGTCGAGGCGATCGCCAACAACCCGCAGCCGCCGACGTTCGAGAACACGCTGGTGGCGCTCGAGAAGAGCGGCCAGCTGCTCACCCGCGTCGAGATGATCTTCAACGGCCTGTCGTCGGCGAACACCGACGCCACGCTCCAGGCGCTGCAGGAAGAGGTGGCGCCGAAGCTGGCGGCCCACGACGACGCGATCTTCCTCAACGACAAGCTGTTCAAGCGGATCGAGGCCGTCCACGCGAAGCGGGCGTCGCTCAAGCTCGACCCGCAGTCGGCCCGGCTGCTGGACTACTACTACGACCGGTTCGTGCACGCGGGCGCCAAGCTGTCGGACGCCGACAAGGTCACGCTCAAGGCGTTCAACCAGGAGGAGGCGGCGCTCAGCGCGAAGTTCTCGAACCAGCTGCTGGCGGCCACCAAGGCGGGGGCGCTGGTCACGGCGAACGCCGCCGACCTGGCGGGGCTGTCGAAGGACGACCTCCAGGGCGCCGCGCTCGCGGCGAAGGGGCGCGGCCTCGAGGGCCAGTACCTGATCCCGCTCCAGAACACGACGCAACAGCCGCTGCTCTCGTCGCTCACCGACCGCGCGACGCGCGCGAAGCTGTTCGAGGACTCGTGGATGCGCGCCGAGCGCGGCAACGCCGACGACACGCGCGCGACCATCGCCCGGATCGCGCAGCTGCGGGCCCAGCGGGCCAAGCTGCTCGGCTTCCCCGACCACGCCGCGTGGAAGCTCGAGAACCAGATGGCCAAGACGCCGGCCACCGTCGACGCGTTCCTCGCGCGGCTCGTCCCGCCGGCGGTGGCCAACGCCAAGCGCGAGGCCGCCGACATCCAGGCGCTCATCGACAAGCAGCACGGCAACTTCACGCTGGCGCCCTATGACTGGGACTTCTACGCCGAGCAGGTGCGCAAGGCGAAGTACGACCTGAACGCCGCCGAGCTGGCGCCCTACTTCGAGCTGACCCGCGTCCTCCAGGACGGCGTCTTCTACGCGGCGCACGAGCTGTACGGCATCACGTTCAAGGAGCGCCACGACATCCCCGTCTACCAGCCCGACGTCCGGGTGTTCGAGGTGTACGACGCCGACGGCAAGCCGCTCGCGCTCTTCTACTGCGACTACTTCAAGCGCGACAACAAGAGCGGCGGCGCCTGGATGGACAACTTCGTCCAGCAGTCGCGGCTGCTCAACCAGCGGCCGGTCGTCTACAACGTCGCCAACTTCACCAAGCCGGCGCCGGGCCAGCCGGCCCTCCTGAGCTACGACGACGTGACGACGATGTTCCACGAGTTCGGGCACGCGCTGAACGGGATGTTCGCCAACTCCGAGTACCCGTCGCTGGCGGGGGCGAACGTGGCGCGCGACTTCGTCGAGCTGCCGTCGCAGATCAACGAGCACTGGGCGCTCTACCCGAAGGTGCTCGAGCACTACGCGATCAACTACAAGACCGGCCAGCCGATGCCGAAGGCGCTCGCCGACAAGATCCGCAAGGCCCAGACGTTCAACCAGGGCTACTCGCTGACCGAGGTGCTCGCCGCGTCCGAGCTCGACATGGCCTGGCACTCGCTGCCGGCCTCGGCGCCGCTCGAGAACGTGGACACGTTCGAGAAGCAGGCGCTCGAGAAGGCGGGCGTCGCCTTCGCGCCGGTGCCGCCGCGGTACCGGTCGAGCTACTTCCTGCACATCTGGGCGAACGGCTACGACGCCGGCTACTACGCCTACCTGTGGGCCGAAATGCTCGACAACGACGCGTTCCACTGGTTCATCGAGAACGGCGGCCTCACGCGGGCCAACGGCCAGCGCTTCCGCGACATGATCCTGTCGCGCGGCAACGTGGGCGACTACGCCAAGCTCTATCGCGACTTCCGCGGCAAGGATCCGAGCATCGAGTGGATGCTGAAGAGCAGGGGAATCGGCAGCACGAAGTGAAGTACGAAGTACGAAGTGAGAAGTACGAAGTACGAAGCGAGAAGTAAGAAGTAAGAAGTAAGAAGTAAGAAGTGAGTGGGTGGCGGACCACGGAGGGAGGACGGGGGACGGGGCAGCTGGCGGCGGGATCGAGCGTCCGCTGTCGGCTGAGCCGAAACCCGTCGTCCGACCGGGGTCCGCCGTCTGCTGTTCCCT
>JAJXZZ010000020.1 GCA_021779795.1 Acidobacteriota bacterium
CGGCGTCGGCCAGTACCAGCACGACGTGGACCAGGGCGCCCTCAAGAACGGCCTGGACGACGTGGTGGTGTCGTGCGTGAACGGGGTGGGCGTGGAGCTCAACACGGCGAGCAAGCAGCTGCTCGGGTACGTGTCGGGGCTCGGCCCGTCGCTCGCGGCGAAGATCGTGGCCGACCGCGACGAGCAGGGGCCGTTCCGGTCGCGCCGCGACCTGCTGCGCGTGCCGCGGCTCGGGCCGAAGGCGTTCGAGCAGTGCGCGGGGTTCCTGCGCATCCACGGCGGCGACCACCCGCTCGACGCGAGCGCCGTGCACCCGGAGAGCTACGGGATCGTGGACCGCATGGCCCGCGACCTCGGCTGCGAGGTCGGCGACCTGATGCGCGACGCCTCGCTCAGGGCGCGCATCGTCCCCGAGCGGTACGTGACCGACACGGTCGGCCTGCCGACGCTCACCGACATCCTGGCCGAGCTGGCCCGGCCTGGCCGCGACCCCCGCCGCGAGTTCGAGGCGTTCAGCTTCAAGGAAGGGGTCGAGAAGATCGAGGACCTGCAGGCGGGCATGAAGCTGCCCGGGATCGTCACCAACGTGACGGCGTTCGGCGCGTTCGTGGACATCGGCGTCCACCAGGACGGCCTGGTGCACGTCAGCCAGCTCGCCGACCGGTTCGTGAAGGACCCGTCCGAGGTGGTGAAGGTCGGGCAGAAGGTGACGGTGACCGTGGTCGAGATCGACCTGCCGCGGAAGCGGATCGCGCTGTCGATGCGAAGCGGGGCCCAGCCCGGCCAGGCGCGCGAGGCCCGCCGCGCCCCGGCGTCGTCGGCCCCGAGGCCCGAGCGGCCGGCCGGACCGCCCGCGCCGAGACCGGCGTCGAAACCGGCCCCGAAGCCCGCCGCGTCGGGCGGCGCGTTCGCCAACGCCCTGGCCGACGCATTCAGGAAGGGCCGGGGCGTTTCCTGAGCAGCCGCCGTGCGGCCATCGCGCTCGACCTCCCCTGAACCCCGCTCCCTCGACCGGACGGGGCTTCAGGCTGCAGGCCTCGGGCTTATGGGCCTTGTCACGCGTGGCAGACTAACCACTGGCCACTACACTTTGCCGCGGGTGGCGCTACCGGCAATCGACCAGCACCCGCCCCAGCGCCGTGCGGTCCATCGGCGCGGCGCACGCCGGGATGACGTCGGCCAGCTTCACGGTCCGGCTGACGATGGAGCCGAGCGCCGGCGGCTTGAGGTCGGCGCCCAGGCGCTCCCAGATCGACGCGCGCAGCGTCATCGGGCAGTTGGCCGAGCTCGCGCCGAGCAGGCTGACGCCGCGCAGGATCCCGGGGAAGACCGTCGCGTCGAAGGCCGGGGACGCGGCGTTGCCGATCAGCGCCACGTTGCCCCAGAGGCCGACGTGGCGGATGAGGCCCGCGAGCAGCGGCCCGCCCACGTTGTCGATGACGCCGGCGAACCGGGTCGATTCGAGCGGCCGCGTGCCGAGCGCGAGCGCCTCGGGCGTCGAGACTTCGTCGGCGCCGAGCGCGCGCAGGTAGGCTTCGTGCTCGGGCCTGCCCGACACGGCGACGACGGCGTAGCCCCGCCGCTTCAGCATCGAGACGGCCGCCGACCCGACGCCGCCCGTCGCCCCGGTCACCACGACCGGGCCCTGGGAGGGCGACTGGCCGTTGACCTCCATCCGGTGCAGCGCCAGCGCGGCGGTGAAGCCGGCCGTCCCGAGCACCATCGCCTCGCGCAGGTCGAGGCCGGCCGGCAGCGGCACGACCCATTCGGCCGGCGCGCGCACCACCTCGGCGAACCCGCCGTCGTGCGTCTCGCCGAGGCCCATCCCGTTGACGAGCACCGCGTCGCCCGCCCGGTACCTCAAATCGGCGGACGACTCGACGCGCCCCGACACGTCGATGCCCGCGTTGATGGGAAACCGCTTGTAGATCGGCGCGCGGCCGGTGACGCCGAGCGCGTCCTTGAAGTTGATTCCCGACCACTCGGCGCGGATGACGACCTCGCCCGGCGTCAGGTCGTCCACGGCGACATCCACCATGCGGGCCGCGACACCCGCGGTCTCGCGAAACATCCGGCAGGCGAGCGATGACATGGCTGGAGAGGCCCTCCTCAGGCTCGACGGTATGTTACCGCAGCAGGTCTGGCGCTAGAATCGAGGGCAATGGAGGCATCCATGAGCGTAGACCATATCCACTGGCTCGGGCACGCGTCGTTCCGGATCGACGACGGCGCGGCGACCATCTACATCGACCCGTGGAAGCTGGCCGCCGGCGCGCCCAAGGCGGACGTGATCCTGATCACGCACGCGCACTTCGACCATTTCTCGGCCGAGGACATCGCCCGGGTCGAGCAGCCGACCACGGTCTTCGTGGCGCCGGCCGACGTCGCCGAGCAGCTGAAGGGGAAGCACGTGATTGCCGCGGCGCCCGGCGGGTCGTACGCCGCGGGCCCGGTGCGGGTGCTCGCCGTCCCGGCCTACAACACCAACAAGGACTTCCACCCGAAGTCGAACCGCTGGTGCGGGTACGTCGTGACGCTCGCGAACGGCCAGCGCGTCTACCACTCGGGCGACAGCGACGCCACGCCCGAGATGAAGCAGGTGAAGACGGACGTGGCGATGATGCCGTGCGGGGGGACCTACACGATGACGGCGGCCGAGATGGCGTCGGCGGCGAACGAGTTCAAGCCGGCTGTCCTCATCCCGATGCACTGGGGCGACATCGTCGGGTCGAAGGCCGACGCCGACGAGGTCGCCCGGATCTTCAAGGGCCAGACGGTGATCAAGCCGGTCGAGCGCTGATCCCGGCCCCGCGGAGACTCAGAGGAAGTTCTTCAGCGCCTTGCGCGCGGTCCGGTCCGGGCGGACGTCGGCCTCGATGGTCACCCGGATCGACCGCTTCCCGTCGTTCAGCTCGACGACCGCGCCCACCGGCAGGTTCCTCTTCACCTTGACGAACCCGGCGCTCAGCCCCTTGATGGCGAGGCCCGCGGGCGGGTTCGGCGTCGCCACGCTGTAGATCCGCCCGTCGTGGCGGCCGATGGCCATGTCGGTGGCGCACGTGAGCACCGTCCCGATCGGCCGGCCCTCGGCGTCGCGCACGGTCGCCTGGTGCGCGTCGATCTTCCGCAGGTCGTGGCCGACGAAGGTCAGCGTGTAGTCGGCGTCGGACGCCTGCTCGAGCGCGGCCGATCCGAGGAACGCCTTCGTGAAGCCCGCGTGCGCGGCGTCGAAGGGCAGCGCGAAGGGCCAGGGGTTGCGGATGAACGGCCAGTGGCCGATGTCCTGGTGCGAGAGCGGCAGCACCGCGCCGGTGCGCAGCGAGTCGCGGGCGGCCAGGCCGCACGCCATCACGCCGACGTCCCGGCCGGCCTCGAGCAGCAGCTCCCACACCCGCACGTTGTGCCGGCGCTCGACGAAGATCTCGAAGCCCACCTCGCCCGTGTACCCCGAGCGCGAGAGCAGCAGCGGCGTCCCGTCGGCGAGCTGCGCCCCGGCGGCGAACGCCGACGACGGGTCGAAGTGCCCCTTGAACGAGAAGTAGGGCATCGACGCGAACACCGCGTCGGGCGCCTTCAGCACCTTCTGCATGATCCGCACCGACGCCGGCCCCTGGATGTCGATCTTCCCGAGCTGGTCGGTCAGGTCCACCAGCCGCACGTCGCGCGCCCCCTTCTGCGCCTCGAGGTGCGCCGCGATCACGCCCCCCATCCCGGCGTTGACGACGGCCAGGTACTCCTCGTCGGCGATCTTGTAGACGATGCTGTCGTCGATGGCGTGGCCGTGCTCGTCGAGGAAGACGCCGTAGACGCACCGGCCGGGCGTCAGCGGGGCGTTCTCCTTGCCCACGCAGGCGAGCAGGTTCCGCGAGAAGCACCACTGGAGCAGGTCGAACGCCCCGGGGCCGAGCACGCGCACGGCCGCCATGTGGCTCGTGTCGAACAGGCCGGCGCGGTTGACGACGACGAGGTGCTCGTCCTTCGCGCTGCCGTACCAGACCGGCATCAGGTAGTCGCCGAACTCGACGATGTTGGCGCCGTGGCCGGCGTGCCAGTCGTAGAGGGGAGTCTGCTTCTTGGTGCTCATGGGGAGAATCCTCTTCGAGAATGATCGCGTTCGGAAGGCCGGCGCCGGACGCCGCGCCCGGCGCCGGGACGGCCGATCAGAAAGCGTATCACCACAGGGGACCGGATGCGAAGGCGCTAGAATGAAGGGACTTCTTCGCAGGAGGCCTGATCATGGGCACCAGGGGACGCGAGATCGTCGGGATGGACGTGACCGTGCTGCTCGACCTGCTCAACCGGGCCTACGCCAGCGAGTGGCTGGCCTACTACCAGTACTGGCTCGGCGCGAAGGTGATCAAGGGGCCGATGAAGGACGCGGTGGCCGCGGAGCTGACGCTGCATGCGACCGAGGAGCTGAACCACGCGGTCCTGGTCTCGGGGCGCATCATCCAGCTGGGCGGGACGCCGGTGCTCGATCCGAAGGACTGGTTCGCGCTGAGCCCCTGCGCGTACGACGCGCCCGCCGACCCGTACGTCGCCGCCCTGCTCGCGCAGAACATCGCCGGCGAGCAGTGCGCGATCTCCACCTACAAGAGCCTGATGGACGCCACCAAGGACAAGGACATGGTGACGTACACCATGGCGCTCACCATCCTTCAGCAGGAGGTCCAGCACGAGGAGGACCTCCAGAGCCTCAAGGAGGACCTCGATCTGATGACCTCGCGCGGGAGCCGCTGAGGGGGGTGCGCTCCGGGGCCGACTTGTCGTACCCTTCAAGCAAGGGCGGGGGCCCGGCCGCCCGGGCCGGGGCATCCGGCAGGAGAGCAGGGGGTTTCGATGGGCTTTCTGACGGGATTCGGCGCCGCGTCCTTCGCGCTGACGGTCGCGCTGCTGGCCGCCAGCCAGCACGCCCCCGCGCCGCCGAAGCTGCCGACATCGGCGCTGCCGCTCAGGCTGGAGGCCGTCATGGTGGACGCCGTGACGCCGTCGCGCTCGAGCGCGCTCATCGGCTGCCCGCCGGCCGACAAGCCCGCGTCCAAGTTCTTCGCCGGCCAGAAGGCCTGCGAGATGGCCGAGGTCCGCGACATCCGCCCGGACGGCGTCGTCGTCGCGAACCTCATCAACGGCCGCCGCGAGATCCTGCCCTTCCACGACAGCGCGCCGAAGACCACGGCCGCCCCGCCGCCTCCTCCCGAAGTGGTTGCGGCGGACCCCGAGAACGTGACGGTCGATCTGCCGAGCGGCTCGGTGGAGTACTACCTCGACAACCTGCAGGACCTGCTGGCCTCGGCGCGCGCGACGCCCCACTACCGCGAGGGGGCCGGCGGGCAGAAGGAGGTGGACGGGTTCTCGATCGACGAGGTCACGAAGGCCGGCGTCGTCGGGCAGGTCGGGCTCAGGAACGGCGACGTGATTACGTCCGTCAACGGGCAGCCGCTCGACAGCGTGGTGGCCGTCATCCGCCTGGTCGGCGAACTGCCGTCCATGAAGCAGGCGACGATGACCGTCGTGCGCGACGGGCAGGCGATGACGTTCGTCTTCAACAGGAAGTAGCGCCGGGCGCGGGCGTCCATGTTCTTCGCCCCTTCCCTGTTCGCCGTCGGCCTGGGCGTGGCGTCCGCCGCGGCAGGCCCCGCGACGCTCCCGGGCGTGCAGGCCGATCCCGCGCCGGGCGAGGAGGCCTCGCGCGAGGCGGCGGCGCCCGCCGCCGGACGCCTGCCGAGCGTCGTGTCGCTCCGCTGGGAGAACGACGTCGTCGCCGGCACCGACGACAACTACACCAACGGCATCTCGCTCACCTACTCGCGGGACGGGCGCGGGCTGCTCGGCGGCCTCTGGACGCGGCTCGGGGCGCGCGGCGACGGTCGATACGTGTCGAGCTACGAGCTGGGTCAGCTGATGATGACGCCGCGAGACATCCGGCGGCCCGTGCCCGACCCCGCCGATCGGCCCTACGCGGGGCTGCTGTTCGTGTCGGTCTCGACGCAGTACGCCCGCGGCCGCGACTTCGACGGCTTCAAGTTCATCACCGGCGTCGTCGGGCCGGCGTCGCTCGCCGAGCAGCTGCAGCGCGCGTTTCATCGCGTCACCAACAATCCCATGCCCCAGGGCTGGGCCTACCAGCTGAAGAACGAGCCGATCCTCAACCTGGTGTACGAACGCCGGCGGCGCATCCCGCTGTTCGAGGCCTCGTCGGGGTGGGGCGCCGAGGCCATCCCGGTTGTCGGCGGCATGCTCGGCAACGTGCTGACCCAGGCCGAGGGGGGCGCGCAGGTGCGCGTCGGCTACAACCTGCCCGACGACTTCGGCACGACCCTGATGCGCGGCCTCGGCAACCTTCCGTACCCGCGGACACGCCGGCAATCGGCGGCGGCCCGCGCGTTCGGCTTCTACGTCTTCGCCGGCGGCGGGGGGAACCTGGTGGCCCGCAACCTCACGCTCGACGGGAACACGTTCCGCGACGGGCCGCGCGTCGCCAAGAACCCGGCCTTCGCGGCGGGCGAGATGGGCGCCGCGTTCTGGTGCCGGCGGTTCGAGATGGTGTTCAGCTACGTCCACTGGGGGCGCGAGTTCAAGGCGCAGGCGCAGGCCTCGCGCTTCGGCGCCCTCACCCTCGCCGTGCATTTCTGACGCCTCCCTGACCTCACCTGTCATGCCGTGCCGGCACACTGTCCCTGGGCGGGACGGGCGGCGGCTGCGCGCCCCGCCGGGAGGAGGCTGCCGTGACGACGAAGATGGACGACCGGTACGGGGTGCCGCCGCTCAGGCAGGCCCGGTTCGAGCGGGTGCTGATTGCGGGGCACGCCGGCGCGATGACGCCGGCGCAGGTCGAGAAGCGGTGCCTGGCAAGGCTGACGGGACTGATTCAGGAGACCGCCGCCTGGGCGCCCGGCGGATTCCGCGAGTCCTGGCGGCTGGGCGACTTCAACATCCTGATCGTCGAGACGACCGTCGCGCCGGGGGCCGAGCTCTACGTCCAGTTCTGGTCCGAGCCGAACGACGTCGTCGCGTGGGAGGTGTCGTCGGGCCACCTGAACCCGCCGCTGCGGAAGTTCGTGACGGCCCGGGCGCGCGCCGCGCTGGGCGAGATGGGGTTCGCCGTCGGCGGCGCGGCGAAGAACTTCGGCAAGACCGTGTCGATCGCCAACCGCGGCGACGCCGTGGCGGCGGCCCGCGACACGCTGCGGATCCTGCACGGCGCCTTCGGGTACCGTGGGCTGACGCCGCTCGTGGCCAGGGTGATCCAGTCGGGCCGCAGCCGCCGCGCGGTCGTCTACACCAGGTTCTCGGAGGGCACCACCGTGACGCTCCTCCAGGAACTCGGCTTCCAGACCAACGTCTTCAGGTCGGGGAAGCGCCCGGTGATCGGCGGCCGGTACGCCGAGGTCCAGTTCGTGGTGCTGCCGGGGTGCCCGATCGAGCGCACCCGCGAGTTCCACTGCCTCGACTTCGTCGCCTCGGTCGGCCACATCACCGACGGCTCGCACGCGGCGTGGGGCGAGGCGCTGAACCGGCTGAACGGGCTGTCGCGGGTGGCGCGCGGCTGGATCGACGAGGACGGCAACGTGTGCGTCGGGATGAGCCTGAACGGCGAGCCCGGCGTGACCGAGGACCAGGTCCGGTTCGACGTCTCGACCTGGTTCCGGGCCGCCGCCGAGCTCCGCGGCGGGCCGCCCAGGCCGCGCAAGCGGCCGAAGAAGGCCGGGCGGCCGGCGGACGAGGGCGCCGGGGAGGACGTCGGCGCCGGCGACTTAGAGAAGCCGAAGGCGCGGCCGGTCGTGCACTGAGCGCGGCGGGACGACGGCCTACTCGATCCCGATCGTGCGGGACGGCTCGAACTTCGGCGCCGTTTCGAGCGCGAACGGCATGTCGAGGCCCCGGCGCGCAAAGGCGTCCTCGACCTCGCCGGTCGCCAGGCTGTCGCGATTGCGCCGCTCGCTCAAGTGCCCGAGCACGACGCGCCCGGGGGAGCAGCGGCCGTCCTCGACCGCGCGGCACAGCAGCGCCGCCGTCTTCCCGTTGCTGAGGTGGTACCGGCTGTTCGGATTGGGATGCCGCCGCAGCAGCTCGGGATCGTGGTTGGCCTCCACGAATACGAAGTCGGCACCCTCGAGGTGCGGGGCGACGGCCGACGCGTCGTGGAGGTCCGTGCAGACGACGACCTTGCGGCGGCGGCTGCCGTGGCCGACGCGGAGGACGAATCCGAAGGTGGCCACGCCGGGCGCGTGGGGCAGGCGGATCGCCTCGACGTCGAACTCGCCCAGCGTGAACCGCTCGCCAGGGAACGGCCTCAGCGCCCGCCCGTCGGCCCCGGCCTTCCCGAGCCGGGCCCGCAGCTGCGGCACCGCGTCGCGATGGGCGTAGGCCACGACCCCCGCCTCGGCCAGGACGCGGGCCGCGGGGCCGCCCAGGTGATCGCCGTGCGCGTGCGTCACGAGGACGCCGTCGAGCGGGCCGTGCCGGTCCTGCTGGCCGTGCACGATCGCCCGGCAGTCGCCGAGCGTCTGCACGCCGCAGTCGACGAGGATCGACGAATCGGCGGTCCAGAACGCCAGGCAGTTGCCGGCGCTGCTCGAGCGGAACGATCGGAAGAAGAGGTTCATGCGGTCCGACTTCCAATCTTACACACGCGCGCCCCCCGGGGCACGCGCCCGTGGCATCGGCCTGTCGCCTCGTGTACGATGAGGCCACCATGGCCGGCCCCCCGGGCTCATCCCGCGCGACGCGCTACGCCGACCTGCCGCTCGACCAGGCGCTGGAGTTCCACGCGCTCGACGACGTGTCGCCGTTCGCCTACGAGACGGGGTGCGCCCGCTACCGCTTTGCCGCGTCGCTCCTGTCGGGCGGCGAGCGCGTGCTGGACGTCGGGTGCGGCCCCGGCTACGGCTGCCCGATTCTCAAGCGCGGCGGGGCGGCGGCCGTCGTCGGCCTGGACGAGCAGGCCGGGATGGTCGAGTACGCCGCGCGGCGCTTCGGCGAGCCTGGCGTCGAGTTCGTGGCGGCCAGCGGCCTCGACGACGCGTTCCCCCCCCGGTCGTTCGACCTCGTCACGGCCTTCGAGGTGATCGAGCACCTGGCCGAGCCCGACCGGCTGCTGGCGCGCTGCGCCGCCTGGCTCGAGCCGGGCGGCCGGCTCGTCCTGTCCACGCCGAACCGGATCGTCCACGAGCTGATGGGGATTACGTGGGCGTTCCACGAGCGGGAGTACGGCTACAGCGACCTGCTCGCGCTGCTCCAGCGGGCCTTCGGCCGAGGCCGGTTCGACATCTACGGGCAGAATCCCACGCTCATCGAGCACTTCCGCCTTCGCCGCGGGCGGTTCGCGCCGGCGCGCTCGCCGTTGCCGGGCCCGATCCGCGCATTGATCCCGACGCGTGTCGCCGCGGCCGCCCGCCGGATCGTGCCGCGCCGCCCGCGGCCGGTGTCGCCGACGGCGCCCGACCTGGCCGAGGCCTGCCGCATCGGCACGCGCGACGTGGATGTCTGCGAGACCTTCGTGGTCGTCGTGACCATGCCCGCATGAGCGCGACCCAGGAGCGGCTGCGCGTCCTTCACGTCGTCACGTCGTACCCGCCGGAGTTCAGCGGGCACGGGCGGCAGGTGCGCTCGCTCGTCCCTTACCTCGCGCGCCTCGGCGTGGACAGCGCGGTCCTCACGTCGCGCGCGGCGGCGGGCGGGCTCGAAGAGCGCGTGGAGGGCACGCCGGTGACGCGCCTGCCCCGGACGCCGGGGCGGCGCGGCCACCTGTCGTTTGCCGCGCGGGCGTGCCTGTTCGCGGCGCGCCGCCGCCGGGACTTCGACGTCGTGCACTACCAGGGCGCCGACTGGCCGGCCGTGGCCGGGGTCCCGGTCCTCGGCTCGCTCGGCACGCCGACCGTCGTCTCGCTGACGCTGCTCGGCGTGGACGACCCGCTGTCGCTGCGACACTCGCGGCTCGGCTGGCTCGGGACGGCGGCGCTCCGGCGGGCCGACCGCGTGTTTGCCATCTCGAGCGCGCTCGCCGAGTCGGCGCGGCGGGCCGGATGGCGCGGCGCCGCCATCCGCGAAATCCCGGTCGGCGTGGACGTCGCGCGCTTCCGGCCGCCGGACGAGGCGGAGCGGGCCGAGGCGCGGCGCGCGCTGGGCACCCGGTTCGGCTTCGACCCGCGCGGCCCGATCGTGTCGTTCGTCGGCGCCGTGGTGCGAAGGAAAGGCATCGACCTGCTCCTGTCGGCGTGGCCTGGGGTCGCCGCCGCCGCGCCGGGCGCGACGCTGGTCGTCGCGGGTCCGACCGACGATCCGGGAGGCAGCCGCGAGTTCTCGCCGGGCTATGCCGAGGGCGTGTTCGGCGACGCGCGCCGGCCCGGCGTCGTGCGCACCGGTCCCCTGGACGATGCGGCCGCCGTCTACCGCGCCTCCGACGTCTTCGTGCTGCCGTCGCGCGGCGAAGGGCTGCCCAACGTCGTGCTCGAGGCGCTGGCCAGCGGCGTGCCGACGATCGTGTCGCGCCTGCCGGGCGTCGCCGGCGAGGTCGTGGCCGACGGGGAGACCGGCCTCGTGGTCCCGCAGGAGGACCCGGCGGCGCTGTCGCGGGCCATCCTCGCGCTGTTGTCGAACCCCGAACTGCGCGCCGGCGTGGCCGCCCGCGCGCGCCAGCTCGTGCTGGACCGATTCGCGTTCGAGCGCGTGGCGCACGCCATGGCCGCGGAATACGCCGCGCTCGCGCGGAGGAGGCGCTCGTCCCATGAGTGACGCGGCCGCCCCGACGATCGCCGTGGCCGTCTGCACCAGGGGGCGCCGCCGCGAGTGCCTCGCCTGCCTCGACAGCGTGCACGCCCAGACCCGCCCCCCCTCAGAGGTCATCGTCGTGGAGGCCGCCGAGGACGACGCGCTGCTGGGTGCGATCCGCGACCGATGGCCGGCGGGGCGCGCGACGCGGCTGATTTACGCGCGCGTGCCCGGGGGAGGGTTGACGCGGCAGCGGAACGTGGCGGTCGGGCACCTGGCGAGCGACGTCATCCTGTTCGTGGACGACGACGCCACGCTCGACGCCGACTGCCTCGAGCATCTGGCCGAGCCCTACCGTGAAGACGCCGATCGCCGGCTCGGCGGGGCGCAGGCCGCCATTCTCGAGCGCGAGAACAGGCCGGCCGGGTCGGCGCTCTTCCGCCGGGTCTTCCTGCTGAGCCGCGACGCGCCGACGCGGCCGGCCGTCCTGCAGGCGTCCGGGTGGCCCCGCTACTGTTCCGTGCCGGAAGGCCGGATGCCGGCGGAGGTGATCCGCGGCACCGCGATGAGCTACCGGCGGGAGGTGTTCGACACCGAGCGGTTCGACGAGAGCTTTCCGGCCTACGCGCTCGGCGAGGACTGCGAGTTCTCCTACCGCGTCTCCCGGCGCTGGCGCCTGGTCGTCGAGCCCGCGGCGCGCGCGCACCACTCGCCGTCGCCCGCGTCGCGGCTGGGCAGCCGGGCCTATCACCGGATGTCGGTCGTCCACACGTGGCAGCTGTTCCGACGCTATCGCCGGAGCGCGTGGCGCTGGCCGGCCTACCTGTGGTCCCGCGTCGGCAGCAGCCTGCTGGCCGTCCGCCACGCGGCGCAGGTCGGGAGCCTCGACCCGCTTCGCGGCGAGCTGGACGGCTACCGCGCCATCCTGCGAGGCCGGCCATGAGCGGCCCGCGGCGTCCGCTCCGCGAGGGGGTGCTCGCGCTGTTCGGCGCCAACACGCTGTCGTTCGCGGTCGTCGCGGTGTCGTACCTGCTGTACTCGCGGCTGCTGTCGCCCGACGTCTTCGGCCTCTACGCCATCGCGTCCACCATCGGCACGCTCGGCGTGACGGTGCTGGACGGCGGCATGAAGAACACCGTCATCAAGGCGCCGAGGGACTTGACCGCCGTCGAGGAGGGGACGCTCGCCTTCGTGATGACGGCGGGCGCGGTCGTGCTCCTCGCGCTGCTGGCCGCGGCCGGCGGGCCGGTCGTCAGGTGGTTCCCCGCGGCCGGCCGCGACTACCGGTTCCTCGCGCTCTTCGGCGGCCTCTACCTGGTCTCGTGGCCGTTCATGGCGCTGCAGACCGCGCACCTCGAGCGCGCCCTCCACTACCGCCGCGTGGCGTGGATCGAGTCGGGGGGCCTCGTCCTCGAGCGCGGCCTCCCGGTGGTGTTCCTGCTCGCGACGCGCCAGGGGATTTACTCGTTCGCCTGGGGGCTCGCGGCCGGGAGGCTGTTTCGCGTCGTGTCGCTCAACGTGGGGCACCCGCAGCCGATCCGCGTGCCGTCGGTGGCGGACCTGCGGTCGGTGCTCCCGCTGGCGGCGGAGGGGGCCTGGCTGCAGGTTTCGACCGCGTTCTGCATGGTGCGCGACAACCTGCACGTCCTGCTCGTCGGCCCGCTGTTCGGCAAGGCGTGGGTCGGCTACTATGCGTGGGGGCTGCAGCTGTGCGTGATGGCGTCGCAGGTGTTCGTGCAGATGTCGGCCCGCGTCTCGCTGCCGCTGCTCGCCGCCTCGGGCCGCGAGGAGCGCTGGCGCACCTGCCTCTACCAGGTTCGCCTGCTCGGCGCGGCCATCGGCCCGCTGCTGGCGATGCTGCTCGTCGTGGTTCCGCCGGCGGACGCGCGGTTCTTCGCCGGCCGCTGGTCGGCGGCCGTCGTCCTGCTGCCGTTCCTGTTCGTGCGGATGCTGTCGAGCCTGGCCGCGACGCCGCTCGGCCCGCTGCTGCTCGTCGAGCGCGGCGCCCGCCCGTACGCCTACGCCAACATCGCGTGGACCCTCTTCGAGACAGGCGCGGCCGCCGCCGTGCTGCCGATGGCGGGGCCGGCGGGATTGGCGTGGGTCCAGGCGGCGGGGGGATGGGTCGGCCTCTGGATCTACGCGGCGATGGCCGGCCGCGTGGCGGAGGCCGGAACGCTCGGGCGCCTGGCCGCGCTGCTCTCGACCGTGCTGCTCAGGCCCGGCCTCGCCGTGGCGCTCGCGGCGCTCGGCGCGTTCTTCGCGTATTCGCGCTCGCCGTTCGCGGGGGCGATTGGCCCGATCGGCGTGATGGGTGCGGCGGCCGGGGTCCTGCTCGCGGCTTACCTGGTCGAAAAGGACCTGGTATCGGCCGTGTGGCGGCTGGGCCGGCCGGCCGGCGCGCGGCCCTGCTGAACGGCGCGCCGTCACGCCGACCGCCGCCGGAACGAAAACGGTCGAGCTTGCAGGCGGGTTCGCTCGCCCGGAGAGGCAAGCTGATCCGCTGTCGAGCCGATATCTATACAATGTTGCCAACCTCGGGCGGCTGCGACTCCAGGCCGCGCGGACGCACGACCCCGAACAACGGATTTGGCGGGAGACCCTCCATGACGAAGTCCGATGTCGCGGCCATCCTCATCGTTATCGCTGTCCTCTTCGCATTCCCGGGCGCGGCGGCCTCGCAGACGGCCACCGGCGCGACGGGAATCACGGCTTCCGGCTGGCACACCTGCGCCTTGACGACGGGCGGCGGCGTGCTCTGCTGGGGCTACAACGGGTACGGGGAACTCGGCGACGGCACGACGACGGACCAGTGGACGCCGACGGCGGTCAGCGGCCTTTCGAGCGGCGTCACGGCAGTGGCCGCCGGCGGCGATCACACGTGCGCCCTGACGGCCGGCGGCGGCGTGCTCTGCTGGGGCTACAACGGCGACGGCGAAGTCGGCGACGGGACGACGACGGACCGCTGGACGCCGACGCCGGTCACCGGGCTCGGCAGCGGCGTCGTCGCGATCGCGGCCGGCGTCGTGCACACGTGCGCGCTGACCGGGGCCGGCGCGGTCTACTGCTGGGGAGGCAACGGCAACGGCGAGGTCGGTGACGGCACCACGACGACGAGGCTGACGCCCGTGCAGGTGACCGGCCTCGGGAGCGGCGTCGCCGCGATCGCGGCCGGCGGCTGGCACACCTGCGCGGTGACGGCCGCGGGCGGCGCGTCGTGCTGGGGTTACAACGGGTACGGCGAACTCGGCGACGGCACGACGACGGATCGGTGGACGCCGACCGCGGTGAGCGGCCTCGCGAGCGGCGTGGCCGCCGTCACGGCCGGCCTGGATCACACCTGCGCGCTCACGATCGCCGGCGCGATGGCGTGCTGGGGCTGGAACGCCTACGGCCAGCTCGGCGACGGCACGCAGTTGAACCGGCTGGTGCCGGTGGGCGTGACCGGGTTGGGGGCCGGCGTGGCCGCCATCGCCGCCGGCGCGTACCACTCGTGCGCGGTGACCGCGGCCGGCGCGGCACTGTGCTGGGGCCAGAACGACTGGGGCCAGCTCGGCGACGGGACCGCGACGTCGCGCACGACGCCGACGGCGGTGAGCGGGCTCGGCAGCGGCGTCGCGTCGATGGCCGCCGGCATGGTTCACACCTGCGCCCTGACGAGCGACGGCGGCGTGGCGTGCTGGGGCGAGAATTCGTACGGCCAGCTCGGCAACGGCACGACGACGCAGGAGTTCACGCCAATCCCGGTGACCGGGCTCTGGCCCCTGGGGCCGGCGCCCACCGTGGCCGCCGTGGCTCCAACCTCCGGACCGGCCTCCGGCGGCACGGCCGCCACCATCACCGGCACCGGCTTCGTCGCCGGAGCCTCGGTGAGCTTCGGCGGCGTCGCGGCAACGAACGTCACCGTCGTCAGCGCGACCCAGATCACGGTGACCGTGCCGCCGCACGCGCCGGGAACCGTGGATGTCGTCGTCGTGAATGCCGACCTGCAGCAGGCCACGCTGGCGGGCGGCTACGAGTACCTCGCGGTCGTGCCGGTCGATCTCGCGGGAACCGGGACGTCGAGCATCGCCGTGTTCAGGCCATCGACCGGCCAGTGGTGGATCGACGGGCAATCCCAGCCGGTGACGTTCGGGCAGGCGGGGGACATCCCGGTCGTGGCCGACTACAACGGGGACGGCAAGGCCGATCTCGCCGTGTATCGGCCGTCGGCCTCCGAATGGATCGTCCAGGGGCAGTCGCCGGTGATGTTCGGGCAGGCTGGCGACGTGCCGGTGCCGGGCGACTACAACGGCGACGGGAAGGCGGAGATGGCCGTGTTCCGCCCCTCGACCGGCGACTGGATCGTCGACGGCCAGACGACGCCGACCCAGTGGGGCATGCGCGGGGACATTCCCGCGC
>JAJXZZ010000362.1 GCA_021779795.1 Acidobacteriota bacterium
CCTGCCGCACCAGGAGAACGCGGGCGAGGGGGAGGTCGAGGTCGAGGACGACGACCTGACGACGGCCTACTACCGGGACGACCAGATCGACCTCGGCCAGCTGGTCGTGGAGCAGCTCCTGCTGGCGGTGCCGATGAAGCCGCTGTGCAGCGAGTCCTGCCGCGGCCTGTGCCCCGAGTGCGGGACCAACCTCAACGCGTCCACCTGCCCCTGCGTCCACGACTGGACCGACTCCAGGCTGGACGGCCTGAAGACGCTCGTCGACAAGGGCGGGCGCGGGGTTTGACTCCGAGGGCCCCGGCAGGGTACATAATCCTCTTCTCGAACGACAACACACAGGCGGGATAGCATGCCAAATCCAAAGCGACGACACTCCAAGGCGCGCGGCGCCAAGCGGCGCACGCACGATGCCCTGACCCCGGTGGCCCTGGCGGAATGCCCGCAGTGCCACGAACCGAAGCTCTCGCACCAGGTGTGCCCGCACTGCGGGTATTACCGGGGCCGGCAGGTCCGCGAGGTCAAGGAAGGGTAGCCGGCGCGCGACGCCGGAGACTGCGCCATGATCCGGATAGCCGTCGACGCGATGGGCGGCGATCGCGGGCCGGAGACCATCCTCGAGGGGGCGCTCGACGCGGCGCGCGAAGGCGGGCTGTCGCTGTCGCTGGTCGGTGACGAGCGGCGGCTGCGGGGCCTCCTGGCCGATGCCGGCGGCCCCGGTCCGCTGGACGTGGCCATCGTCCACGCCGACGACGTCGTCGGGATGGGCGAGCCGCCGACGGCGGCGCTTCGGCGCCGCCCGGGCGCGTCGATCCGGGTGGCGGCCTCCGAGGTGGCGTCGGGCCGGGCGGCGGCGCTGTTCAGCGCGGGCAACACCGGCGCCACGGTGATGGCGGCGCACGCCGCGTTCGGGATGATCAGCGGGGCCGACCGCCCCGCGCTCGCGGCGATCGTGCCGACCCGGCAGTCGCCGGCCGTGCTGCTGGACGTCGGCGCCAACGCGGAGTGCCGGCCGCAGCACCTGGTGCAGTTCGCGACGATGGGGGCCGTCTACGCGCGGCTGGCGCTCGGCGTGGAGCGCCCCCGCGTGGGCCTGCTCTCGATCGGCGAGGAAGAGACCAAGGGCAACGACCTCACGCGCGAGGCGCACCAGTTGCTCAAGGCGGGCGGCCTGGATTTCATCGGCAACATCGAGGCGCGGCAGGTCTACGCCGGCGGGGCCGACGTGATCGTGTGCGACGGCTTCACCGGGAACATCGCGCTCAAGGTGAGCGAGGGGCTGGTCGAGCTGATGGGGCAGCTGCTGCGCGACGGCGTGGCGAGGCTGGGCCCCGAGCTGGCGCCGGCGGTCGGCGCCGTGCTGTTCGACCGGTTCGAGCGCCGGGTGGACGACGCCGAGTACGGCGCCGTGCCGCTGCTCGGCGTGGCGGGCCTGGCGCTCATCGGCCACGGGCGCTCGTCGGCCAAGGCCGTCCGCCAGGGGATCCTCGCGGCCGGGCGCTTCGCGTCGGCCGGGTTCATCGCGCGGCTCCAGCAGGAGGTCGCGGCAGCAGGAGAGACGCACCGGTGATCGCGTTCATGTTCCCCGGACAGGGGTCGCAGGCGGTGGGGATGGGCAGGGCGCTGGCCGACGCGTTCGACGTCTGCCGCGACACGTTCGCCGAGGCGGACGAGGCGCTCGGCGAGCCGCTCAGCCGCCTGATCTTCGAGGGGCCCGAGGAGCAGCTGCGCCTGACCGAGAACACGCAGCCCGCCATCCTGACGGTGAGCGTGGCGGCGAGCCGCCTGCTCGCCGCGCGCGGCTTCGCGCCGGCGATGGTGGCCGGCCACAGCCTGGGCGAGTACTCGGCGCACGTGTGCGCCGGGACGCTCGGCTTCGCCGACGCGGTGCGGATCGTGCGGCGGCGCGGGCGCTACATGCAGGAGGCGGTGCCGGTCGGCGAGGGGGCCATGGCCGCCGTGATGGGGCTCGAGCCGGCGCTGGTGGCGCAGGCCTGCGCCGAGGCGGCCGAGGGCGAGGTGGTGAGCCCGGCCAACCTGAACATGCCGGGCCAGGTGGTCATCGCGGGCACGGCCGGCGCCGTGGCGCGGGCGGGCGAGCGGGCGAAGGCGCTCGGCGCCAGGCGCGTGGTGCCGCTGGCGGTCAGCGCCCCGTTCCACTGCGCCCTGATGCGGCCGGCCGAGGAGCGCCTGGCGCCGGAGCTGCGCGCCCTGGCGGCGCGGGATCCGCGGGTGCCGGTGGTGGCCAACGTGGACGCCGAGCCCAAGCGCGACGCCGCGTCGGCCGTCGACGCGCTGGTGCGCCAGGTGTCGTCGCCGGTCCGCTGGGAGGACGTGATGCGGCGGCTTGCATCCGAAGGCGTCCGCAAGTATGTTGAAGTGGGCCCGGGCACGGTGTTGTGCGGACTCGCGCGCAAGATCGACCGGGAGGCGGCGCTGGCGAACCTCGAGGACCCGGCGGGCCTCGACAAGGTGGCGGCCCTGTTCACGTAGGCTGATCCTGTCGCAATCCCTTGTGACTCATCTCGGCCGGCCGCGTCGGCGGCGGGCCGTGGAGCGGACGACGATGTTCGACTTGACCGGGAAAGTGGCGATCGTGACGGGGGCGTCGCGCGGCATCGGCCGCGCGATCAGCGAGGCCCTCGCGCGCCAGGGGGCGGTCGTTGCCATGGCCGACGTGCTCGGCGACGCGGCCGCGCAGGCCGCCCGCGAGATCGTGGCGGCCGGCGGCCGGGCCGAGGGGCACACCATGGACGTCACCAGCGCCGAGAGCGTCCAGGCGACGGTGGCGGCCGTGGTCGAGCGGCACGGCCGGATCGACGTCCTCGTGAACAACGCCGGCATCGTCCGCGACAACGTGGCGTTCCGCCTGAAGCGCGAGGACTGGGATCTGGTGCTCGGCGTGAACCTGACCGGCACGTTCACCTGCACCCAGGCCGTCCTGCGCACGATGATGCGCCAGCACGGCGGACGGATCATCAGCATCAGCTCGGTCGTCGGCCAGATGGGCAACGCCGGGCAGTCGAACTACGCCGCGTCGAAGGCGGGGATCATCGGCTTCAGCAAGTCGCTGGCCCGCGAGCTGGCCGTGCGCGGCATCACCGTCAACGTGGTGGCTCCCGGGCTGATCGACACGGACATGACCCGTGCGCTGCCCGAGAACGTGCGGAACGAGTGGGCGTCGAAGGTTCCGCTCGGCAGGCTCGGCACCGCGGAGGACGTCGCCTCGGCCGTCTGTTTCCTGGCGGCCGACGAGGCGTCGTACATCTCGGGGCAGGTCCTCGCCGTCAATGGCGCGATGTACACCTAGGAGGATGAATGGCCGCGGTAGCTGACAAGGTCAAGAGCATCATCGTGGAACAGCTGGGCGTGGACGAAGAGGAGGTCACGCCGGAGGCGTCGTTCGTCGATGACCTGGGCGCCGACTCGCTCGACACCGTCGAACTGGTGATGGCGTTCGAGGAGGAGTTCGGGATCGAAATTCCGGACGAGGACGCCGAGAAGATCACGCGCGTCAAGGACGCGGTCGACTACATCGAGGCGCACGCCAAGGCCAAGAAGTAGGCGGGCCCGGCGGCGCGGCGACGCCCGCCCGGCGGCGGGCCCGCGGCCGGCAGCGGTGTCG
>JAJXZZ010000363.1 GCA_021779795.1 Acidobacteriota bacterium
GGCAGGGATTCGAACCCCGATAACGTGGTCCAGAGCCACGTGTCCTACCGTTGAACGACCTCCCAGCATGAGGCGAACGGGCAGGAACCTCTAATATTAGCGGATGAACACGGCTGGCGCAAGACGGGGACGGGGGCCGAGCCGACGAGGGTGAGGGCTGAGGGCAGAGGGCTGACGGCCGGGCACGGTAGGGCGACCCTTCAGGGTTGCCGCCTCAGGCAAGGCTGAAGCCTCGCCCCACCGGAGAGCGCGTCACGCGTCCGGCAACCCTAAAGGGTCGCCCCACCGGAGAGCGCCTCCCGCAGCTTCGCCAGCCTCGCAACCGTGCGCTCCCGCCCCACCAGCGCCACCACGTCGAACACGCTCGGGCTCACGCCCTGCCCCGTCACCGCGATCCGCGTCGCGTGGATGAGCGCGGCGGCCTTGATCCCCTGCGACTCGGCCGACGCGCGCAGCGCCGCCTCGATCGCCGCCGGCGTGAACGGCTCGACCGCCGCCAGCGCCTCGCCCCACGCCGCGAGCTGCGGGCTGAGCCCCGGCGCCGACAGGTGCTTCTTCACCGCCGCTTCCTCGTAGCCGTCGGGATCGATGAAGAAATAGCGCCCCTGCTCGGCGAGATCGCGGATCTTCTTTGCCCGCGGCTTGAGCAGCTCGATCACCTGGTGGAACCACTCGCGCCGCGCCCCGCGCAGCTCGTCGTCCCACGCGCCCATCTCGCGCAGCACCGGCTCGATGCGGCTCGTGATCTCGTCGCCCGAGAGCCGCGCCAGGTGCTGCTGGTTGAACCACTCCAGCTTCTCGGGGTTGAACACCGCGTTGCTCGACGCGATGCCGTCCAGCGTGAAGGCCGCCACCAGCTCCTCGCGCGTGAACAGCTCGCGGTCGTCTCCCGGCGACCACCCGAGCAGCGCGAGGAAGTTGAACATCGCCTCGGGCAGGAACCCCTGCCGCTCGTACTCCATCACCGACGTCGCACCGTGCCGCTTGCTCAGCCGCCGCTTGTCCGGCCCGAGAATGAGCGGCACGTGCGCGAAACGCGGCACCCTCGCCCCGAACGCCTGGTAGAGCAGCACCTGCTTGGGCGTGTTCGAGATGTGATCGTCGCCGCGGACGACGTCGGTGATCGCCATGTCGATGTCGTCCACGACGACCGACAGGTGGTAGGTCGGCTGCCGGTCGGACCTGAGCACCACGAAGTCTTCGATCACCGCGTTGTCGAACTCGATCGTCCCGTGCACCACGTCGTCGTAGGAGGTGCGCCCCTCGGGCATGCGAAAGCGGATCGCCCGCGGCTGCCCCGCCCGCTCGCGCGCGGCCACGTCCTCGGGCGCCAGGTTCGCGCACGTGCGGTCGTAGGACCAGGTCTTCCCCTCCCGCTCGGCCGCCTCGCGCTTCGCCTTGATCTCGTCCGGGTTGCAGTAGCAGTAGTAGGCGTGCCCGGACGCGACCAGCCGCTCGGCCGCGTCGCGGTAGCGGTCGAGCCGCTCGGACTGGAAGTACGGGCCGTGCGCGCCGCCCACCTCCGGCCCCTCGTCCCAGTCGAGGCCGAGCCACTTCATCCCGTCGAGGATCCCGGCCACCATCTCGTCGGACGAGCGCTCGAGGTCGGTGTCCTCGATGCGCAGGACGAAGATGCCCCCCTCGTGGCGCGCGTAGAGCCAGTTGAAGAGGGCCGTGCGGGCGCCGCCGACGTGCAGGTAGCCGGTCGGGGACGGGGCGAAGCGGACTCTCGGGCGAGACATCACAGTAGGATTCGGGATTCGGGATTCAGGATTCGAGGCGTCAGCGACATTGTACCCGACGCCCCCGGTCTCACAGCCGCCGCTACATCTCCTTCAACAGTTCGTCGGTGCTGACGACGCGGCCGTTGGCGATGGTCGCGAGCGCGGTGGTGTGGACGTCGATCTCGGGCGCCGTGTGGCCGCCGAACGTGAGCGGGTGCGTGGTGCAGGCGTCGCGGACCACCGTCACGTCGAAGCCGAGGTCGGCCGCCGCGCGGGCCGCCGCCTCGACGCACATCTGCGTCTGCATGCCGACGATCACCAGCTTCTTGATCCCCTTGGCGCGCAGGTACTCGAGCAGGTCGGTGCCGCGGAAGCTGTTCGCATACCGCTTGGTGATGACCTTCTCGCCGGGCGCGGGGGCGACGATCGGCCTGATGTGGTACTGCGGATCGAGCGCCACGCCGTTCGCCATCTTCGCCGTCGTGGGGATGTGCTGGACGTGGATGACGGTCAGGTGCTTCGCGCGGAACGCGTCGAGCAGGCGCCGCGCCTGCGCGGCCGCCTCGGTCGGGTTGGTCAGCGGCAGCAGGCCGCCCTCGAAGTAGAAATTCTGGATGTCGATGACGAGCAGCGCGGTGTCTGAGCCGACGGCCGGCTTCGCGGCTCCGCCCTGCGGCGCGGCCGCGGCGGCAATCGGCGCGGTCATCGCGGCGAGCATCACGGCCATTCCGAACGTTCTCAGCATCATGAGGGGCCTCCGGGTCATGGGGACTGAGCCCAGGATCCCGGAGAGGAACCGGCCCCAGCCCCGAATGATCAGTCTACCCGCGCCGGCGGACGCGCGTCACGCGCGCCCGCCGCGCGGCTCAGGAGCGGTACGTCTCGACCTGAAGGTCGGGCACGCGGCCGTAGTGCCCGGCGTTGCGCGTCACGATGGGCATCCGGTAGGCCAGCCCCGTTGCGGCAATCCAGAGTTCGTTGGCGCCGATCAGCTGCCGGTTGGCCTGCAGGTGGCGCCAGGCCCTCCCGTACTCCCATGCCACATCGTGGTTGAAGGCGAGAACGTGAAAGGGCGCGACGAACTCCTGCCAGCGCGCCCGATTCGAGAGTGTGAGTCCGGCGGCCAATTCGCCGGCCACGGTGAACGTGATGTAGAGCCTGTCGTCCGCGTGCGCCTCGAGGAAGGCCAGCGCCGGCCCGGGCACGCCCCGGTCGTTCTCGCGCTCGAAGTCCACGAGGAACGAGGTCTCGAGAATCAGCGAGCGCCCCATTTGTCCTCCGGCGGGGCGTCGAGCCGTTTCGCCGCTTCGATTCGGTCGAGTTCGACTTCCGACAGGCGCGCGCCGCGCGAGCGCGCCAGCGCTCTCAGCTCTCCGGCGGTGACGGTGTCCTCGGGCCACCGAGCCCTGAGGACCACCTCGCTGAAGGATTCGTCCGGGTACCGGCGGGCTGCGCGAAGACGTTCGTACGCCTCGATTCTGACCGAGATTGTCTTCGTGCTCATGCATGCATTATGCATGCTGCACATGGCCTCGATCAAGCGCGACCGACGGGCGATCCTCCGAGGACGTGCCTGGAGGCGCCGACCCTGCCTTGGGGCGATAATCGATTGACGGGCAGTTACCGCAATCGTCCGACCTTCGCGGAGGCACCATGGTGCGCGCGCCAATCCGAACGGGGGCGTTGCTGGGCCTGCTGCTGACGCTGCCGCTGACGGCGGTGATGGCCCTTGCCGCCGCGGCGACGGGCGTCCGGTTTCCGCCGTTCGACCTGTTCGAGTGGCTCACCCGGACGCTGCCCGGCGGGGCGCTGGCCTGGGGGATCGCGTCGCTGGTCG
>JAJXZZ010000364.1 GCA_021779795.1 Acidobacteriota bacterium
CAGCCGAAGTGGATCACCTCGATCGAGATCACCGATCGCGAGACGCCGGGCTTCTGGGTCGAGCGCGGCTGGAGTGAGACCGCCCAGGTGAAGACGACGGCGGTCATCGACACGGTGGCGGTGCGCGCGGCGTACGAGAAGGACGGCCGGAAGCTCGTCCCCATCGGCGGCATTGCCTACGCGGGGGCCCGCGCCGTCTCGCGCGTGCAGGTGAAGGTGGACAACGGCCCGTGGGTGGATGCCGCGGTCGGGCAGCCGCTGTCCACGCTGACGTGGGCGCTCTGGCGCTACGACTGGCCGTTCGAGCCCGGCGAGCACACCTTCGTGGTGCGCGCGGTTGACGGGTTTGGCGACCCGCAGATCGAGCGCGAGCAGCCGCCAGAACCCGACGGAGCCACGGGCCTCTATCGGGTGAAGAAGAGGGTGTGAGGGGAGAGCGGGCCCGCCGTCACGCCTTTTCGATCAGCACGATCCGGTTGCTGTTGGTTCCCGACCGGTTGTTGCCGACGCCCCAGCAGTTGGCCGTCTTGGTGAACTGCTGCGCGTTGACCATCACCAGCTTCGCGCGCAGGCCGGCGGCGCGCGCCGAACGCACCACCGACTCCTCGAGCCGGACGGTTCCCGCGCGCACCTCGCCCACCTCGAAGGCCACGTGGCCGCCGACCTTCAGCAGGCGGCCCAGTTCGGCGAGCACGCCGGTCATCGTGGACTCCCAGTCGGCGAGCCGCTTGAGGATCGTCAGATCGATCGCCGCGACGTCGATCCCGCAGAACCAGCACCGCAGCCAGTTGTCGGTCGTGTAATCGACGACGTCGAGGAACGGCGGCGAGGTGACCACCAGGTCCACGCTTCCCTCGGGCAGCGGGGACCGCTTCTCGGCCCGGCCGGTCAGGAGGCGCGCCCGACCGGCCACCGAGGCCAGCCGTGCGCGCGTCCGATCGTCACAGGCGGAGAGGAGCGAGCGGCTCTTCGCGAGGATCAGGTCCGGCACGTTCCGCCGGGGCGGCTCCTGCTTCCGCCTCGCGTTGATCCGCGCCTGGCTGCGGAGGCTGACCGCCTGGTTGGGCGGCAGGCTGTAGACCGAGAAGAAGCCGGGTGAATGGCCGGTCAGCCGGTTGACGGCCACCATCCGGATCCACCGGTCGGTGGCGTCGAGCGCGCCGGCCTCTGACCGTTCGAGGAGGTACCGCCTGAGCGCGTGGATCTCGGCGAGCGTCTCCGGGTGATAGAAGACCAGCAGGTCGTCGCGCGTCTCGCCGGCCTCGGCCCACGGGATCTCGTCCAGCCGCTTCGCGACATCGGCGAGCGCCGGCGGGTTCAGCCGCGGCGCGACCAGCGCCACGCTCAGCGGGTTGGCATCGCTCCCCCACGGCACGCGCCCGAGCAGGGCGGCTTCGACGGGCGTCGTCCCCCGCCCCATGAACGGGTCGTAGACGACGTCGCCAGGGCGCGTCAGGCGCTCGATGAAAAATCGCGGCAGCTGCGGCTTGAAGCAGGCGCGGTAGGACACTTCGTGGAGGCTGTGCGCCGCGCGCTGACGGCTCGTCCAGAACTCGTTGACGAAGGTGTCCACCACCTCCACGTCGCCGTTCTCGAGCGCGACGCGGCTCCCGGTGACGAGGCTCTCCTTCCCGTTCCAGCGGAACGCGCGCAGGTCCTCGCGGATGTCGCCGAATGGCTCCGACAGGAGCGGGAGGTCAACGGTCATGTCCGGGGCTGGGTCCGCCTTCGCCCGGAGCGACGTCGAGGGGCTTGGGCGAGACAGCCTTCGCGAGCAGAGACTCGCCTGCCTGGCCGTAGCTCGCCGCAGGCGAGCGAAGGCTGGCGGTGAGGCAGGGATTCGAACCCTGGATACAGGTTTTGGCCCGTATAACGGTTTAGCAAACCGCCGCCTTCAGCCTCTCGGCCACCTCACCGCGAAGGCGCTGCCGGCCGGCGCCAAGGCCGGCCGGTGTAAGGAAGAAGCATAACACGGGCGGAGTCGTGAACAAGAGGGCCGGCCGACCGGCTTCAGGCTCCAGGCTTCGGGCTTCGGGCTTCAGGCGGTGATGTCGTCACGCGTGACACGGCCCGAAGCCCGAGGCCCGTAGCCTGAAGCCCGCGATCCCCTCACCGCCGCGCGCGCAGGTACTGCCTCGGCCACTCCACCGTCGCGCCGAGCCGGCGCGCCGCCATCAGCGGCCAGTACGGATTGCGCAGCAGTTCCCGCGCGAGCAGCACGGCGTCGGCCTGGCCGGTGGCCAGGATCTGCTCGGCCTGCTCGGCGCTGGTCACCATGCCGACGGCGCCGGTCGGGATGCCCGCTTCATTCCGGACGGTTGCCGCCAGCGGCGCCTGGTAGCCGGGCCCCACCGGGATGCGCGCGCCCGCCACGGCGCCGGCGCTCGAGCAGTCCACCAGGTCCACGCCCAGCGCCTTGAGCCGCCGCGCCAGCTCCACCGAGTCGAAGACGGTCCACCCGCCGTCCACCCAGTCGGTGGCCGAGATCCGCACGAACAGCGGCTGCGTCGCCGGCCACGCCTCGCGCACGCGCGAGACGACGGCCAACGGGAAGCGCAGGCGGTTCTCGAAGCTCCCGCCGTATTGGTCGGTCCGCTGGTTGGTCAGCGGCGACAGGAACTCGTGCAGCAGGTAGCCGTGGGCGGCGTGGATCTCGACCACGTCGAAGCCGGCCCGGTGGGCGCGGCGCGCGGCGACGGCGAAGGCGTCCACCAGGCGCGCGATCTCCGCCTCGGTCAGCTCGTGCGGCGCGGGAAACTCGGGGCCGAACGCCACCGGGCTCGGCCCGACCGGCGTCCATCCGCCGTGCGCGGCATCGACGTGCCCGCCGCCGTCCCACGGCGCCGCGGTTGACGCCTTGCGCCCGGCGTGCGCGATCTGAACGCCGGCTGCCGCCCCCTGCTCCTTGATGAACCGGACCACGCGCGAGTGCGCCTCGACCTGCGCGTCGTTCCACATCCCGAGGTCGGCCGGCGAGATCCGCCCCTCGGGCGACACGGCGGTCGCCTCGACGATGACCAGGCCCGCGCCGCCGACGGCGCGGCTGCCAAGGTGAACCAGATGCCAATCGTTCGGGCAGCCGTCGGCGCTCGAATACTGACACATGGGCGAGACGAACACGCGATTGCGGAATTCGACCTCGCGGATCTTCAGCGGCGTGAAGAGATGCGGTTGCGCGGTCATGCGGCCTCCCGAGCCATCGTAGCGCGGGCGGGCGCCGGGCGCTACCGCCACCGCGGGCCAGGAGCCCCGCGCTACCCCGCGACGCCGGAGCGGGTGCCCTGCTCGACGAACGCCTTGAGGCGGACGCGCACCAGATCCTCGAGCGCCGCCGACGCCGCGCGCGCCTCGAGGCCGGCGCCGACCAGCGACGCGGCGACCAGCGTGCCCCCCTCCCGCCGCTCGAGGACGAACGCGAGCGTGGCCGCACGCGCGCCGAACAGCGCCCCCTCGACGTCGAGCCGCTCGTCCTGCTTGATCGCCGACACGGTCCCCCGAAGCGCCCCCTGTCGGTGCCCCCACTCCTCGTAGAAGCGCCCCCCGGG
>JAJXZZ010000365.1 GCA_021779795.1 Acidobacteriota bacterium
GGCGGTCGGCGGTCGGCGGCTGTCGGCGGTCGGCTGTCGGCTGTCGGCTGTCGGCTGTCGGCTGTCGGCGGCGGTCGGCGGTCGGCGGTCGGCGGTCGGCGGCGCGTGTAGGCCGGGCCTTCAGGTCTGGCGGCAGACCGGCTGCGCCAACCCGAGGGTCCGGATCAGCGCGTCGAACCGCGGGTGGCCGCGCAGGCCGTCGAACGCCGGCATGGAGGGGAGCCAGACCGTGAGCGCGTCACGCTCGGCGAGCCCCTGTTCGAGGCAGCCGAGCACGGCGTCGTCGTCTCCCAGGCCGAGATGGAGCAGCGCCATCGAGGAGGAAGGCACGTAGCCGGCGCGGGCCCGCCGCGCCGCATCGTCGAGGGCCGCGCGGACGGCGGTCCGCTCGCCGGCCCGCCCGCGGACCCACGCGATCGACTCGGCCAGCCACGGCATGCCCCCCGTCTCCCGCTGCGCCCGCTCGAAGCTGCCCGCGGCCTCCCGGAGGTTCCCCGCCGCCGCGTGCGCGTATCCCAGGTAGAAGTGCGCGAGCGGATTGGCAGGGTCGAACCCGCGCGCGGCCGCCTGGAAGTCCCACGTGTAGAAGGTGTCCACGAAGGCGAGCGACGCGTGGGCCTCGGCGAGCGAATCGTCGATCTCGAGCGCCCGGCTGGCCAGCTCCCGGGCCCGCGGCAGCACCGAGGCCGGCGGCGCGAACGCCCAGACGCCCAGGGTGCCGAAGCAGTCGGCAAGGCCCACGTAGGCGAGCGCGAAGCGCGGGTCGAGCGCGATGGCCTGCTCGAAGCAGCCCACGGCGTTCTGCAGCTGCCCTCTGAACCTCCGGTGCCAGAACGTGCGGCCCTTGAGGTAAAGGTGATAGGCGTCGAGCGAGTCGGTGGGGCGCCTGGCCGATGCCCGGGGCGCGAGCAGCCTGACCTTCAGCGTGTCCAGGATGGCCGCGGAGATCTCGTCCTGGATCGCGAACACGTCCACGAGGCGCCGGTCGTACTGCTCGGACCAGACGTGGTAGCCGTTCGCGGCGTCGATGAGCTGCGCCGAGATCCGCACGCGGTCCCCGGACTTGCGGACGCTGCCCTCGAGCAGCGATCCGACGTTCAACTGGCGGCCGACCGCCCGCCGGCCCCGTTGGAGCTGGCAGTTGCCGGCGTCGAGCGTGAAGCCGCCGAAGCGGTAGGTCCGCGTGTCGCCGGGCATGGCGTGGCGCCTCCCGATCGCCGAGAATTTGCAGCTTTTTGTCAGGATTGTCACCTGCGGCGCTGGTAGCCTCGTCGTGTCGAGAAGACGAAAGGATCGCGCACGATGGCTCTCAGGATCGCCGCGGCGTTCGTCATCGTCATGGTCGTGACGGCGTTCGGCCCCGCGTTCGGCCCCGCGTTCGGCGCGACGCCGCCCGCCCCGCCGCTCGTGGCCGGCGGCACCGAGTTCGCGCTGGCGCCGTGGACGCCGGGGGAGGGCGTGATCGGCCCCGGCGCGAAGGTCCGGGGATGGTCCACGACGTTCCGGGACACCCTCGTCGGGCCCGCCGGCGGCTTCGCGAGTTCCGAGGGGCTCGTGGTCATGAACTGCGACCTCGACGAGACGGTGACCGGCCCGTGCTGGGGGACGTTCGAGTTCGAGAACGCGCTCGGCCGGTGGGTGGGCACCTGGCAGGGCCGGTTCAACTTCGTGACCGGCGCCGGCAGCTACAAGGCCCAAGGGCACGGCGAGGGCGGCCTGAAGGGGATGGTGCTGGACAACGACGTCGTCTACCCGGGCTATGCGTTCGGCGCCGAGCCGCCGACGGGCTACGTCTACTCGACGGTGAGGAACGCGGGGAAGTAGGCAGTAGGCAGTTGGCGGCAGGCGGTAGGCAGCCTGCTGGAGCCCGACGCGCTCCTCGACCGTCAGTCGCGAGCCGCGGGTCGCCAGCGGCGGGTGTCGCCGCCAGTCGCCAGTCGCGAGTCGCACGCCGGGTGAATCCCTGCGACAATAGAGGACCATCTCATCGCAGGGAGCCGTCGTGAACCAGTCGCACGTCGAGAAGATCGCCGGAGAGTTGAACGTCGCGCCGCGCCAGGTTGCCGCCACGGCGGCGCTGCTGGGCGAGGGCGCGACGGTGCCCTTCATTTCGAGATACCGCAAGGAAGCCACCGGGAGCCTCGACGAGGTGGCGGTCACCGCCATTCGCGACCGCCTGGCCCAACTCGCCGAGCTCGACGACCGTCGCGCCGCCATCCTCGCCTCGCTCCAGGAGCGCGAGTTGCTGACCGACGAGCTGGCCGCCGCCGTGGCGGCGGCCGACACGATGACGGCGCTCGAGGACGTCTACGCCCCCTACCGGCCGAAGCGCCGCACGCGCGCGACGATCGCCCGCGAAGCGGGCCTCGAGCCGTTGGCCGACCTCGTCTTCGGCGGCCAGGCGACCGTGGATCCGCTGGCCGAGGCCGCCGCCTTCGCCAGCGTCGAGAAGAACGTGCCCGATGCCGACGCGGCGCTGGCCGGCGCTCGCGACATCCTGGCCGAGCGGTTCAGCGACGACGCCGGCGCGCGCGCGGCGATGCGGCAGATCTATGCCGCCGGGGGCGAAGTGCGCTCGACCGTCGTGCCCGGCAAGGAGGAGGAAGGGGCCAAGTTCAAGGACTACTTCGACTGGACCGAGCCGGTCTCGCGGATTCCCAGCCACCGGATGCTGGCCATCCGCCGGGGCGAGGCCGAGGGTGTCCTGCGCGTCCGCATCGCGCCGCCCGAGGGGCCGGCGTTGGCGACGCTCGAGCGCCTGTTCGTGTCGGCGCCGACGACGCCCGGCGGCGAGCAGGTCCGCCTGGCCGCCCACGACAGCTACAAGCGGCTGCTCGGCCCGGCCATCGAGGGGGAGACGCGCCTCGAGGCGAAGAAGGCCGCCGACGCCGAGGCGATCCGCGTGTTCGCCGACAACCTGCGCCAGCTCCTGCTCGCGCCGCCGCTCGGCCAGAAGCGCGTGCTCGCCATCGATCCCGGGTTCCGCACCGGCTGCAAGATCGTGTGCCTCGACCCGCAGGGCAAGCTGCTGCACCACGACGTCGTCCACGCGACCGCCGGGTCGGCCGCGCAGGTGGAGCAGGCCGGCCACGTCGTCCGGGCGCTCGTGCACCGGTTCCAGGTCGAGGCGATCGCCATCGGCAACGGCACGGCCAGCCGCGAGACCGAGCAGTTCGTCCGCGGCCTCGACCTTCCCTCGTCGATCGTCGTCGCGTCGGTCAACGAGAGCGGCGCGTCGATCTACTCGGCGAGCGAGGCGGCGCGCGAGGAGTTCCCCGACCAGGACGTCACCGTGCGGGGCGCCGTCAGCATCGGCCGGCGGCTGGTGGACCCGCTGGCGGAGCTGGTGAAGCTCGACCCGAAGTCGATCGGCGTCGGCCAGTACCAGCACGACGTGGACCAGGGCGCCCTCAAGAACGGCCTGGACGACGTGGTGGTGTCGTGCGTGAACGGGGTGGGCGTGGAGCTCAACACGGCGAGCAAGCAGCTGCTCGGCTACGTGTCGGGGCTCGGCCCGTCGCTCG
>JAJXZZ010000366.1 GCA_021779795.1 Acidobacteriota bacterium
TCCGTGGACCTGACCGCGCCGCGGACGAAGAGATCCACGGACCGGTCCTTGCCCCAGAGGTTGCGGCGGCCGATCTCGAAGAACCCGCGCGGCGAGATCTCGATGACCTGCTCGGGCAGCCCGGTCCGGGTGTTGGTGCGCAGCACCTGCGTCCCTTCGAGGCCGCCGCCGTACCCGATCGTGTTGACCGGCGCCTCCTCGACGATCACCAGGATGTCGCGCCGGTCGCCGGTCCCCTCGAGCGGCGTGACCTGCACCTTCCTGAAGAGGCCGAGCTCGCTCAGCCGGCGCTGCGCGCCCAGGAGCTCCGCCATCGTGAGCGGCATGCCCGGCTCGAGCCCGGCGGCGCGGTCGATCGTCGCGAACTTGGTCCGGACGTTCCCCCGGACGAGGACGTGGTCGATGAGGATCCGCGGCCCCTCGTTGACGACGAACCGGAGCGTGACGCGGGTGCCGTCGGCGCTGAAGATCTGCGGCACCTCCACCGAGGCCTGCAGGTAGCCGAGGGCCTGGTACTGGGCCAGCACGGCCTCGCGGTCGGCGTCGACCTGCGGCTGGTAGAACGGGCCGCTCACCTGCGACTTCACCAGCGCCCGGAGCGCCGCCACGGGAACGGCCGTGGACGGCGGGAACTCGATGGCGTCGATGGTCGTCCTGGGCCCCTCGGTGACGTGGAAGGTCACCGCGAGCAGCGCCGGGTCGCCGCCGGCCGGCGCCTCGTCCCACTTCACGCTGGCGTCCCTGAACCCGTGGATGCGGTAGAAGAGCCGCAGCGTGGACGCGTCGGCGTCGAGGCGGGACTTCACGAACCACTGCCCCGGCGTGACCTTGAGCACGGGCCGCGCCTCGGCCGCCGGCAGCTGCTGGCAGCCGGCCAGGTGCACGGCGGCGATGCGGTACTGGCGGCCGCGGGTGATCGTGTAGACGACCTGCAGCCGGCCGTCGGGCCCCGGCTCGCGCGTGAACGGCGCCGCGGCGTCCCGGTAGCCCTCGGCCTTCAGCTCGTTCTCGATGGACCGCTCCTGGTTCTCGAGCGCGTCCTCGTCGAGCATGCCCTCGCGCAGCAGGCCGAGGATCTCCTTGCGCCGCTTCTCGGGCAGCGGGTCGCCGCGGAAGGTGACCGTGACGACCGGCCCGCGGTCGAGCCGGACCGTGACGTCCACCGTCCGGCGGTCGGCGGCCTCGGCCACCCGCGTCTGGAGGCCGGCCTCGAGGAACCCCTTGGCGCGCAGGCCGCGGACGTAGCGCTCGACCGCCTGGTCGAGCGCGGCCCGGTCGAAGCGGTCGCCCGGCGCGACGCCGAGCGCCGAGAGCACCTGCGCCTGCTCCGCTTCGGGCGCGCCCTCGACGCGCGAGGCCGCGACGGTCGCCTGGGGCCCCGCCTTCATGTCGAACACGAGGCGCACGCGGTCGGGGCGCTTGTCCGCTTCCACGCCGGCGGTCACCGTCGCCGTCAGGAACCCGTGATCGCGGCAGAGGGTCTCGAGCGTCCGGGCGATCTCGTCGCCGCGCCAGGCCGGCGGCGAGGCGCCGTAGCGGTCGAGGACCGCCCGCCTCAGCTGGCGCGACGACAGGCCGAGGTCGCCGCGGAAGTCGATGGCGACGACCGTGCGGATCGGGACCAGCTCGTAGGTCAGCACCACGCCGGCCGGCGTCGGCTGCGCGTCGACGGTGACGTCGCTGAACCGGTCCAGCTCCATCAGGTGCGTGATGCTCTGCCGCACGGCGACGGCCGTGAGCGGGCGCCCGGCGCGGGTCTCGAGCGCGCCGAGCAGGCCCGCGCTCTCGATCCGCTGCCCCGAGACGACCAGGCGCACCTCCACGATCGGCTGGCCGAGGACGGCGTCGAGCGGCGCGGGCGCCTGCGCCGACGCCGGAGCCGCCGCGGGGCCGAGCAGCAGGGCGACGAGGGTGGCGATGGCGGCCCGCATCAGAACACGTGCCTCACCCGCACGTCGAGCGCGTAGGTGCCGTCCTCGTTCCGCGAGAAGACCCACGACAGCCGGTCGCTCTGGTCGTACTCGAGGATGATCACCTGGTCGGCGCCGCCCGGCGAGTTCAGGCTGCGCGAGTAGGTGAGGTAGATCTTGTTCGAGATCCGCTTGCCGACCGTCACCCTCGCCGTCGGGTTCAGCCGCTGGTAGGCGTCGTACCCGACGTTGGGCGTGATCTGGAACGTGTCGAGGCCGAAGGTCTGCTGGACGGCCTTGGTGATCGGGGCCGACACGATGCCGGCGGCGGCCTGCTGGAGCTGCGAGGTGGCCAGCGTCCGCTCGGCGTCCTCCTGCTGGAGCGTCTGCAGTTCCGCGTTGTTGACGTCGGCGGTGGCCGTCTGGCCCCCGAACAGCAGCGACAGGATCTCGACCTGCGAGAGCGGCGGGTCGGACGTGAACGTCGGCGTGAAGCCCGCGGTCGTCCCCGTCAGCTCGACGTTGACGACGTAGGTCTGGCCCGGCACGCGGACCAGCGTCTCGCCGCCGAGGTCGAAGAACGGCTCGAGCTTGTTCGGGTTCGGGAACTCGATCCGGCCCCGCCGCACGAGGTAGCGCTGCCCCAGGACGAGCACCTCGCCGCGCTCGACGTCGGCGCCGCCCGACAGCTGCGGGTGCGCGTAGGTGCCGCGCAGCCACAGGTCCGCGTTCGCCACGACGTGGGCGATGTTGTTCTCGACCCTCAGCGAGGACGGCGCCAGGATGTGCACGTCGAGCCCGATGGGCGGCAGCTGCCTGGACGAGGGGCCCGACGGCACGCCCGACCGGCCGGAGGCCAGCGCGAAGAACCCCGGGGTGACGTCGATCCGCTTGTCGTAGAGCGCGCTGAGCACGGTCACCGTGCCGCGCACCATCGGCGCGCTCGCCGTCCCGCCCAGGTAGAAGTCGGCGTCGATCGTCGACCGGAACCCCTCGGGGTAGCGGAACTCCATCCGATGCCCGGTGGCGTGCAGCTCGAGCGCCCCGAGCGAGAACCCGTTGATGGCCACCCGCCCGCCGACGACGACCTTGCCGCCGGCCAGCTGGCCCTCGACGTTGTCGAAGGTGATCCCCTCGGGGCCGAACGACACCCGGCCGTTGATCGCCTGGATCGACTGCGGCAGCGACAGGTCGCGGAACCGCCCGTCGGCGATCTGGGCGTAGCCGGCGAATTGGGGCTGGCTGAGCGACCCGGACACCGTGCCGCGCAGCACCGCGCCGCCCGAACTGCGCACGTTCTTCGAGAAGACCTGCAGCACGGCGAGGTTCGCCTTCCCGTCCGCCTTCACGTCGAGGCGGCCGGCCGCGAGATCCACGTCGCCCGAGATCGCGAGGCTGGTGTCGCCGTTCTCGCTGCGCAGCCGGAGCGCGGGCGGGGCGGCGCCGGGCGCGGGGGGGAGGCCCGGGCGCGCGGCCCCCGCGACCTGATCCACGCGGACCACGTTGTTCTCGAACGTCACCCGCATCGGGCCGTCGTTGCGCAGCACGTAGTCGCTGCGCCGCTCCGGGTCTCCCAGCGTG
>JAJXZZ010000367.1 GCA_021779795.1 Acidobacteriota bacterium
CGGCTGACCGCTGGCGCCTCGTCCCTCTCTAATCGATCTGCACCGGTCGCTTCGTGAACGCCCCGTCCATCCAGAACCCCGTGATGGGGAACTTCACCGCGGGCCTGGACGCGCCCTCGGCGGCGGCGGGCCTCAGGCTGGCGCCGTACTTCGTACTTCGCAAGATCGCACGATCGCACGATCGCACGATCTTCCCTCTCCCTACTTTACGCTCCTCCCGTTTGCCTGCCCCCGGGCGTCCCGATAGAATCCCCCCTGATGGCTGGCTCGACCTTGCTCGCGGAGATCGCCGAACAGCCCGAGCGGCTGAGGCGCCTGCTCGCCGACGGGGCCGACGAGGTGGAGGACGTGGCGCGCGCGCTGCGGCGGCACCCGGTGCGCCACGTCGTGATCGCGGCGCGCGGGTCGTCGGACAACGCGGCCCGTTACGCGCAGTACGTCTTCGGCGCCTTCAACCGCCTGACGATCACGCTCGCCACGCCGTCGCTCTTCACCCGCTACGGCGCGCCGCCGCGGATGGACGACGCGGTGGTGGTCGGAATCTCGCAGTCCGGTGAGTCGCCCGACCTGGTGGCGGTCGTCGAGGAAGGTCGGCGTCAAGGGTGCCCGACGCTGGCGATCACCAACGAAGCCGCGTCTCCGCTGGCCGCCGTCGCGGATCACACGATCCTGCTCAGGGCCGGCGCCGAGCGCAGCGTCGCGGCCACCAAGACCTACACGGCCCAGCTGCTCTCGCTCGCGATGCTGTCGGCTGCCGCCGCCGACGACGGGCGGCGGAGAGATGAATTGCAGGCTGTTCCGGACCAGGTGGCCGAGGCTCTCGGGGCTGACGGCGCGGCCGTGGAGGGAGCCGCCGCCACGCTGGCCGGCGCCGGCCACGGCGTCGTCATCGGCCGCGGCTTCAACTACGCGACGGCGTTCGAGATCGCGCTCAAGGCGAAGGAGTTGGCCTATTTCGCCGCCGAGCCTTACTCGGCCGCCGACTTCCAGCACGGGCCGTTCGCGCTGATCGATAGCGGCTTCGCCGCCATCGTGGTCAACGTGGAGGGGGCGGTCAGCGGCGAGGTCGAGGACCTGCTTCGCTCGATGACCGCCCGGGGGGCTCAGCCGGTTGTCCTGTCGAACCTGGCGTCGTCGCTGTCGCTCGCCTCTGCCCCGCTGCCCCTGCCGGCCAACGTCCCCGAATGGCTCTCGCCGATCGTCGCCGTCGTCCCCGGCCAGCTGCTGGCGTTCCACCTCAGCCGGCGGCGCGGATTCGACCCCGACCAGCCGCGGGGCCTGTCGAAGGTGACGCGCACGACGTAGCGCGGCGCCAGGCTGACGGCCGCGCCACCAGGCCTGCCGCCTACTGCCTCATCGCCTTCACGGTGTCGGTCAGCGTCCGCTGCAGCAGCGAATAGTCCCAGCCGACGCTGAGCATCCGGTAGCCCGCGGCGATCTTCGCCTGCACGTCGGCCGGCGTGGCGTCCGTGGCCGCGACCACCTTGTGCTCGAGGCACATCCGAAGAATGCGCGCCGCGTCGGCGTCTGGAATGTGCACGCACTCGACGGCGCTCACGCCCGGCGTCTCCACGATCTCGCGCGCGTGGCGCACGCCGGCCTCCGTCTCGATCATCGCGACGACGAGCAGTTCACCCTTCGGGTTGAGCGGCCAGACGTCGCGGCGCTCGCGCGGGATGTTCAGGCCGCCCAGCGCCGACGTCTCGGCGTTGCGGACCGCCGAGATCGCGCGCTCGAGGTCGGCCCGGCTCTCCACGAACGGGATCCAGACGCCCATGGCCGGTCCGACTTTCAGCGACTCGGCGATCTCGTACCGCGGGTCCCACGTCGCGCGGTTCCCGAGCTTGACGAGAACGACCGGGGCGCCGCGCGGCGCCGTGCGGTAGCGCAGGCTGAAGTCCTGCACGCCCAGCAGGAACGCGCGCAGCGTCGGAAAGTCGAGGACCTCGTGCTCGACGTCGGCCACGATGTAGTCGGCGTCGGAGGTCGCGAGCACCTTCGTGATGCGCGGAGCCGCGATGGCAGCGGTCCACACGCCAATGGCGGGCTTGCCCGATTCGAGGATCGAGATGAGCCGGTTGGCGCGCCCCTGACCGGCGGCCGGGCCGGCGATCAGGACGAGGCCGAGGACGCAGGACCAGAAACGGGCGTGTCGAAGCATCGCAGAGTCTCCTGTTGGAGGACGGGACCGGACGGCAGGCCGCGTGGGCGGTCTCGGGCGGGCAGTGTCCGCCACGCGGCCGACACGACACTGGCGCTCAGGCGCCCGCGTTCGGGCGCCGCGGCCGCCGGCGCCGCCCCGCCGCGTCGCGCCGGTTCCGCCAGTTCAGGATCGGGGCCGTGTGCACGGCGTAGTGCCCATAGGTGTCGAGACGGAGCCGGTTGCGGAACCTCGTGCCGCTGGCCAGCTGGGCCTCGGGCGCGCGCCCGATGAGCGCCGCGACGCGCCGGTGCACGGCGGCCTGTTGCCTGAACGCCTCGGCCAGGGGGATGTCCTTCCGCCTTGCGATCATCAGCGCGTTGAAGGCGTCGATGCCCCCATGGGTCACCGAGTAGCGCGGAGGCTTGCGGCCGGCGAGCATGCCCGGGAGGTGTTTCAGGGCTTCCTCCTCCCAGATCGTGACGTGGACGACGAGGTCCCGCACCGACCATGCCCCGACGACGCCGGGCTCGAGCAGGTCGGCCCGCGACAGCCCCGCGTACGACTGCTCGAACGCCGCCCATGCGCGGTCGAACCGCCGCAGCAAACGCTCTCGAATCATGCAGCCCTCCGTCGCCCGTGAATGATACCTCGCCCGCTCACCGCCGGCTTCTCAACAGCAGCACGAGCAGCAGGACGCCGAGGGCTATCAGCAGGTACGTGGAGTTGCCGTAGCCGATGTAGATCTCAAGCCTGTCCCGTGCGGTCGCGAGTCCCGCCGCCACCGAGTCGAGCAGGCCGTGTTCGGCGAGTGCCTGTGCGAGCAGCATGAGTGTTCCTTGTCGCGCGCGATGGTTCCGGCGCTCTCCCTGGCGGCGGCCGCTACGGTCGCGTGCCGCCTTTCACGTACTTGTCGTACCAGGCGACGATCCGGTTCAGTCGGTCCAGGAGGTGCTTCTCCTCGCGCAGCCCGTGACCCTCGCGCGGGTACAGCACGAGGTCCGCCTCGACGCCGTACCGCTTGAGGCCGCGGTAGAGCTCCTGGCTCTGGCCGATCGGATCGGTCGTATCCGCCTCGCCCTGGAGGATCAGGCTCGGCGTCTTCGCGTTCTTGATGTAGGTGATCGGCGAGTGCTCGACGAAGCCGGCGAGCTTCTCGTACGGCGTGCCGAAGAACCACTCGTCGTACTCCGGGCCGGCCTCGGTTCCGAACTCGCTCGCCAGGTCCGACAGGCCGGCGCCCACCACGGCCGCCTTGAAGCGCGTCGTCTGGGTGATGGCCCACTCCGACATGTAGCCGCCGTACGACCAGCCGCCGATGCCGAGGCGGTCCGGGTCCGCCACGCCG
>JAJXZZ010000368.1:0-1537 GCA_021779795.1 Acidobacteriota bacterium
CATTCTGACGCGCCGACCCGAAGATCCGCTGCGATGCCAGGTTCAGCTGATCTTCAGATTCATCTGTTCTACTCCTGCGAACGAGAGGATGCGTGCACGTTACCACCGGGAGCCCGCCGACGGAAGACACACGTCACCGGAAGGCGCGCCGGTGGTCCCTCCTCCCGCGAACATTCTCCCCCGCGCCGTCGCCTCATGCCAGACCTGTTTCCCGAAGGGAGCCCTTGCCAATGCACACGTTCACGTCGCGCCGGAGCCGCGTTCTCGCGTCGTTCTCGCGCATCGTTCTGAGCGGCGCGGTCGCCTCTCTGCTGATCGCCGCCCCCGCGCGGGCGCAGACCGCGCGGGGCAGCGGGCGCATCGAAGGCACCGTGCTCGATCCGAGCGGCGCCGCCGTGCCGGGCGCCACGCTGACGGTCCGCAACGAGGCCACCGGGGAGGCCACGTCGCTGACCTCGGCCACCGACGGCCACTTCGTGTTCCTCTCCCTGACCCCCGGGCGCTACCAGCTCACGGTCGAACTGTCCGGCTTCCAGACGCTGGTCACCAAGAACGTGGTCGTCACCGTGGGCACGACCACGACGCTCAAGCCGAAGCTGGCGATGGGCTCCGTCTCGACGACGGTGTCGGTCAGCGCGGCGACGCCACTGGTCGACACGCAGCAGTCGTCGCTCAGCACCGTCGTCGGGCAGAAGACGATCGAAACGCTCCCGCTCAACGGGCGCGACTTCACCGACTTCGTGCTGCTCACGCCGGGCGTCACGACCGACGGCGAGTTCGGCATGGTCAGCTTCAACGGCGTGGCCGGCAACTACAACAACTACACCGTCGACGGCGCGAACAACACCAACGCCTTCTTCGCGCAGCAGATCGGGCGGGGCACGATCCCGTTCCAGTTCAGTGAGGACGTCATCCAGGAGTTCCAGGTCAACAGCACCGGCTTCGAGGCCGAGTTCGGCCAGTCGGGCGGCGGGCTGGTCAACACCGTCACCAAGGCCGGGAGCAACCAGTTGCTGGGGGACGCCTACTACTACATTCTCGACTCGGCGCTCAACGCCAACGACGCGATCAACATCGCCAACCACATCCCCAAGCCGAAGAACCGGCGGCAGCAGGCGGGCGTCACGCTGGGCGGGCCGATCGTCCACGACAAGCTCTTCTTCCTCGTCAACTACGAGGGGCAGATCCGGAACGAGCCGGTCACGGTGAACAACGCGCCCGCGCTGGCCACGCTCGCCGATCCCGCGGCCTTCTTCGCCGCCAACCCGTCGATGAAGGCGATCGTCGACGCGTCCTCGGGATCGTTCCCGCGCAGCTTCGACCAGAACACCGCGTTCGTGAAGCTCAGCGGGAACCTGACCCCCAAGACGCTGTTCACGCTGACCTACAACTACCAGCGGTTTCGCAGCCCCCACGGCTATTTCAACACGCCGACGTCGACCGGCGACGGGCTGTCGCTGACCGACGGGGCCACCAGCCACTTCTTCCAGTTCACCGCCCAGACGATGGTGAGTTCCACGGCGATGAACGAGTTCCG
>JAJXZZ010000368.1:1547-3475 GCA_021779795.1 Acidobacteriota bacterium
CGGGTGCATGTCGGCAACGACGAGCACTTCGACCTGCCCGACTCGGCGCCGACCTCGCCGGCGACGATCATCCAGAACCCGGACAGCGGCTTCGTGTTCGGCGGCAACCGCTTTCAGTTGTCCACCACCGACCGCCGGTACCAGGTCACCGACAACTTCACGTGGGTTCGCGGGCGGCACACGTTCAAGACCGGCGTGGACCTCAACGTCAACCACGACCGGGACTATTTCGTCTACGGTCCGAAGGGCGCGTATTTCTTCGCCAGCCTCGCCGACGTCCCTACCGGCCACTTCGAGTACTACCTCCAGTCGTTCGGCGAGAGCGAGGTGTCGTTCACCACGCCGACGTACGCGGCATTCGCCCAGGACCAGTTCCGAGCCACGCCGCGCCTGACGCTGAACTACGGCGTGCGGTACGACCTCCAGGATCTGCCGCAGCCGAACCCCTGCAACACCGCGTTCCCGATGACGTGCCGCATCCAGAACACCTACCACGACGTCGCGCCGCGCTTCGGGTTCGCCTATTCGCTGGATGACCAGGGGACGACGGTGGTGCGCGGGGCCGCCGGGCTGTTCTTCATCCAGACCGACTTGCTCGACGTGTCGCAGGCATTTCTGTCGAACGGCGTCTCCCGGTTCTTCCTGTTCGTCCCGGGCCCGGCCTTCGGCAATTCGAACCCGATCGTCACCTATCCGAACAGCCTGTCCTCCCCGCCCTCGGGTGAGGGCGGCGGCGGATCGTCGATCACCGTCTTCGCGCCGAACTTCCACAGTCCCTACGTCGTGCAGGCCAACGTTGCGGTGGACCACCAGTTCGGGCCGCACACAGCCCTGAGCGTCGGCTACGCGTTCAGCCACGGCGTCGGCCTGCTCGGCAACGGCAATGGCGTCACGCGCCAGGCCAACGGCAATTTCGGGTACGACCTGAACCTGGTGCCGCCGGCTCTCCAGCCGCAATACGGGGGATCCTTCAGCACCGCGACGGTCAACCTGCCGAACGGCCGTTCCTACGTGGTGCCCGAGTACGAGGCGATCGACGGGTACCTCGACCCGAACTTCTCCACCATCACCGCGATCGACAACTCGGGCTCGTCGATCTACAACGGCCTGCTGGTCTCGTTGCGGTACGTGTCCCCCAGGTTCGGCGGGTCGGTCGCCTATACGCTGTCGAAGACCACGGACCAGGGAACCGGCTACTACGATCAATTCGATCAGGCGGCCCAGCGCGGGCCCTCGTTGCTCGACCAGCGGCATCGCCTCGTGCTGAGCGGCGGCTGGTCGCCCGACGGGCGGTGGCTGAGAGGGTTCACCCTCGCCGCCGTGGCCACGCTGGCGAGCGGCCGGCCGTACACGGCAGTGTTCGACGACTCCCACATCAACTTCTCGATGGTGCCGGGAGAGGGGTTCAATTCCTTCCGTGGGCCCGGCATCGCGAACCTCGACGTCAGCCTCTCGCGAAACATCCCGGTGAACCGCCGCGTCACCGTCACAGCCAAGGTCGAGGCGTTCGACCTGCTGAACCACGCGAACTACCAGCAGAACTCGGTGGACAACCTGCAGTACACGACCGCGCAGCGGTGCGGGGCGTACGACACCGGGGGCAGTTGCGTGCAGCCCCTGCCGATCTGGGACGTGACGGGAACCAATCCCGACTTCGGCAAGCCGTCTGCCATCGCCCCGAAGTACGGATCTCGCGCATTCCAGTTCTCCATGCGCGTCACCTTCTGAGGCGGAACAACCGGCATCGCGCGAGCCATCGCGTCACCTGATGGCCGGTCGGGGCGGGCGTCGTCACGGCGTCCGCCCCGCGTGCTGTCCATGGGTCCGGTGCGGACGTCGCGTCAGAAGCCGTCGAGCGCCGGAGCCCCGAGAAGAACACCGGCTTCTTCGACATCGATTACCGGCTGCCCGCCGGCCTGACCAAGGGG
>JAJXZZ010000021.1:0-13445 GCA_021779795.1 Acidobacteriota bacterium
GGCGTCGAGCGCCGCCTGGCACAGCTGGAGGCCTTCCCGCACCTGGCCCCTCTCCCGGGCGAGACAGTAGCCCAGGTAGGAGTTCACGGCGGGCAGGACGCGAAGGTCCGGCGAACTCTCGAGCGTGACGAGGCCGGCCACGGTGTCGCCGTTGTCGATTGCCCGGAAGACCTGGCGCACCGCGAGCAACTGGACGTTGTCCAGCCGCGCGTCGGCAGTCGGGCCCGAGTCGGACGACACGTGGTACGGCATCGTGAGCGCAGCTTGCGCGCCCGGCTCCGGGCCGGGCGCAACGGGTTCGGTGGCCTTGCATACCCGTTATCGGCCGCTGACCGGCGGGACAACATGGTCGGGGCGGCGGATGGGGCGTTTCGGAGGGCACGCCGCCCCGGCCAGGCCGCTCACCGCCGCAGGATGCGGTTCTCCCTGAAGGGGGAGCGGTGGAGCAGGCCCTCGGGCGTCGGGCGCACCTGCGCCGCCGCGACGCCGAGGCCGCCCGCCGGCGCCGACGGACAGGTGCCGGTGGCCAGGTACCCCAGCGCCGCCGCCAGCCGCCCCTCGCTGCTGTCGCCCAGGGCATGCTCGAAGTCGTCGGCTACCGCGCAGCCGGGCACCGGGACGCCCACCGTGCCGGTCGCGTTGGCGGGTGAGAAGCCGTCGGCGTAGTCGCCGAAGCCCTGGTCGTTGACCCCCTTGAACTCGATCGAGAAGTAGGTGGTGCCGCAGTTGTCCTTCGGGTAGAAGCCGTACGGCTTGCCGCACGTCGTCTCGCCCACCTGGATCACCTCGACGCCGACGCCCCGCAGGCTGTTGATGATCGATTCGCTCGCCGAGCAGGTGTTCGCGCCGGTGAGCACCGTCACCCGCGGGAGGTTCAGCGTCGGCAGCGCCTGGCCGCTCGGCCCGGAGAACCCCTGGGACGTCGAGTAGAACGGGATCGGGACGATCGCCTGGCGCGTCACCGGATCGACCGTCGGGTACTTGTCGTTGAACACCGTCTTCTCGAACGTCCGTCCCGAGGTCCTCGAGGGGCCCGCGATCATGTAGGCCACCTCGCTGGCGAGGTCGAGGTACCCGCCGCCGTTGTAGCGGATGTCGAGCACGAGGTCGGTGACGTGCGCCGCGGCCAGCTGGCCGAACGCGGCGATCAGCTCCTGCTCGGCCGTCGCGAGATGGTCGTTGAACAGCATGTACCCGACCGCGCCGGCGCCGGCGCCGATCGTCTCCACGTCCTGCACCGGCGTGGACGTCACGTCGCCGGAGGTCATCGTGAACGTGCGCGACGCGGTGGCCCCGGCGTCGAGCACCGTGAACGTGTGGGTGACGCCCAGGGCCGACGGGAACAGCCCCTCGTTCAGCATCGCCACGCTCGCGCTGTCGGTCGTGTTGACGACGTCCACGCCGTCCACCGCCAGCACCTGGGCGCCGCGGGCGAGGCTGGCCGGCGGTGTGGTCGCGGGGCTGTTCGGCTGCGTGTAGGCCACCACCACCTGCCGGGGCGGCCTGGCGGCGAGCACGATGAACTCGGCGCCGTAGCCGGCCTGCACGCCGGACCCCGCCAGCGCCTCCCACTCGGAGGTCGGGTAGGTGAAGTGGAACCGGTCCTTGGGAGTGCCCGAAGGGGTCGTCGCCGACGTCTTCAGCAGGTCGAAGTAGGCGGGCGTCGCGTACAGGCCCGGCTCGAGGTCCGGCACCTCGCGGTACCAGAGGTACAACTCGTGCGTCCAGGACCGCAGGAAGTTGTTCTCGGTGAGTGTGGAGCCCTGCACGTCGGGGTAGGTCCGGCCCGTGAACGGATCGGTCCCGGACCGCGGCGCGAGGCACTGGTTCACGAAGGTCGAGGACGCGAGGTACACACCGGGCGTCCAGGCCGTGGTCGGCCCGACGCTGGGCCCGGTCGCGCTCCCCCCGCAGCCGGCCAGCCCGAGCAGGCTGGCGGCGCCTATCCAGCGCAGCGTGGAATGCATGGCGAGAAGATAGCACACGCGCGCCGCGCGGCCTCTCCCCAGCCTGCCGCATTCTCCGGGTGCGCCCCTACTCGGCCCTCAGCGCGCTCATCGGCGAGATGGCGGCCGCGCGTCCGGCGGGAATGATCGCGGCCACGAACGCGGAGGCCGCGAGCGACACGGCGGCGAGCGTCAGCGCCAGCGGGTCCCAGACCGACACGCCGTAGAGCTGGGCCGAGATGAGCCGCCCCGCGCCGACGGCGAGCGGCAGGCCGAGCGCGAGGCCGAGCGCCACGCGCCGGAAGGCCCCGCCGACGACCAGCGCCACCACGCGGCCGCGGCCCGCGCCGAGCGCCATCCGGACGCCGATCTCGCCCGTGCGCCGCGTCACCGTGTACGCCGTCACGCCGTAGAGGCCGACCGAGGCCAGCAGCAGCGCGACCAGGCCGAACAGCCCCGCCAGGCTCGCCACGGCCCGCTCCTGGTCGAACGACAGGGCCACCTGCTCCTGCAGCGTCCGCACGTTGACGAGGGTGAGGTTGGGATCCACCGCGGCCAGCGTCTTCGCCAGCACCGGCTCCAGCGCTCCCGGCGGGATGTCGGTGACGAGCATGATCCCTTCGACGAAGTGCGAGTTGGTCTCGATGCTGGCCATCAGCGGGTGCGTGTACGGCACCGCCTGGGCGAGCGGCACGAAGAAGGTCGGGCGCGCCGGCCGGTTCAGGCCGAACCCCGCGAACTTGGCGTCGCGCACGATGCCGACGATGCGGAAGGTGCCGGCATTCTCGGGCAGGTCGAGGCCGAAGTGCTGGCCGATCGGGTCCTCGCCGCTCTTGAAGAACCGCCGGACGAACGCCTCGTTCACGACCGCCACCAGCTCGCCGGTCTCGTTGTCGGCCTCGCTGAAGTAGCGCCCGCGGACGAGCGGCACGCCGAGGCCCTGCAGGTAGCGCGCGCTGACGCGGTCCCACGAGGACCCGGCCTGCGCGTTCAACCGGGGCACCGGGTGGCCCGAGACCAGCACCAGCTCGCCCCAGTTGTCGGTGAGCGGGTTGTAGAGCGCCAGCCCCGACCCGCGCACGCCGGGCAGGGCGTTCAGCCGCGTCTCGATCGTCCGGTAGAGCGCCTGCAGCTGCGGCACCGAGTAGGTGGCGGAGGGCTTGTTGATCGACACGAGCACGCGCCCCGGCACCTGGAAGCCGAAGTCCTGCTTCTCGAGGTTGTCCAGGCTCCGCGCCAGCATCGTCGCGCCGGCGACGAGCACGACCGAGATCGCGGCCTGCACGACCAGCAGGCCCGTGCGGGTGAGCGACGAGCCGTCGCCCGCGCCGCGGCCCGTCCCGTGCAGCGCGTCGATCGGCGCCGTGCGCGTGGCGAACCAGGCCGGGACCGCGCCGAACACCGCGCTCGTCACGAGCGCGAGGCCGAAGGCGAACGCGAGCACGGCGAGCGAGGGCTGGACGCTGATCGGCAGGAAGCGCGAGCCGTGGAACGCCAGCGCCAGCAGCAGGCGCGCCGCGCCGGCCGCCACCGCGAGGCCGACGATCCCGCCCGCCACCGCGAGCAGCGTGCTCTCGACGAGCGCCTGCGCGACGACCTGCCTTCTCGTCGCGCCGAGCGCCAGGCGGAGCGCCGTCTGCGGCCGCCGCGCCGCCGCCCGCGCGAGCAGCAGGTTGGCGACGTTCGCGCACGCGAGCAGCAGCACGAGTCCGCACACCGCGAGCAGGATCCGCAGGCTGCGGCCGTACTCCTCCTTCATGACGCCGACGCCGGCCCCCGCCGGGACCACCGAGATCACCTGCTTCGGCAGCATCCGGACGACCTCGGGCATCCACTCCGACGGATAGCCCGAGTCGTGCTCGATCCAGGACCGGAGGACCGTCGTCAGACGCGCCGACAGGCCGTCGGTCGAAGCGCCGGGCCGGAGCCGGCCGATGACGCGCAGCCACGCCGCGATCGACTGGCGGAGCATCGTGTTGGTGCCGGCGACGACCGGCTCCTGCTGCAGCGGCACCCAGAGGTCGGGCGGATCGGGGCGCAGCGTCTCGCCGAAGAAGCCCGGCGGGGCCACGCCGACGAGGGTGAAGGGATGCCCCTCGATCACGAACGTCGATCCGACCACGCCCGGGTCGGCGCCGTAGAGCGTCTGCCAGGCGTGGTAGCTGAGCACCGCCACCGGCGCGGCCGACGCCTGGTCGTCGGCCGGCGTGAAGAGCCGCCCGCCGAACGCGCGCACGCCGAGCGTCGAAAAGTAGCTGCCGGTCACGTACTCCGACCGCAGCGGCCTCGCCGCCGGGTCGGCCCCTGCCCGGCGCACGCTGAGCCGCGCGCCCCCGGCCTGGAACGCCGCCGTCTCCTCGAACTCCGGCATCGCGGCCTTCAGCCGCTCGTAGAGCGGGTAGGAGTACATGCCCCAGCGATCCTGCGGCCCGCCCTCGACGCAGCAGTCGGTCCCGTCGCCCACCCGGTAGAGCAGGGCCGGGTTCGACACCGGCAGCGACCGCAGCATGATGGCGTGGATCAGCGTGAAGATGGCCGTCGTCCCGCCGATGCCCAGGGCCAGCGTGAGGATGGCCGTGGCGGTGAAGACGGGCGACAGGCGGAACTGGCGGAGCGCGTAGCGGACGGACCCGGCGAGAACCCCCATGACGCATTAGACGGGGCTCGTCGCCGGATCGTTCGCGTGTTTACGCCCGGACGTCCTGGAGCACTTCCGAGAGGTTGATCGTGCGCGCCTTCTCGCGGATCGCCGGCAGGTACTGGCCGTGAAGCCCCTTCGCCTCGTTCAGGAGCCCCTCGTAGGTGTCCTTCAGCACCTGGGCGCTGAAGACGCGCCCGCCCGAGTAGTAGCGCTGCGCGAGGCGGCCGAGCGCGTAGGTCGAGGCGAACGACATGCCCGAGCTGACCGCCTGCCCGGCGAGGCCGCCGAGGAGGCCGCCGAGGAGGCCGCGGCCGAACAGGTGCCCGACCAGGCCCGAGCCGATCCGCTCGACGTACTGCGACGTCATCCCGAGGCCGGCCGTGGCCAGCAGGTCCTTGATGTGGCCGCGGTCCAGCTCGTAGCCGTAGGCCTTGCCGATCCGGTAGACCAGCTTCATCTGCAGCGGGATGATGGCCATCGTCGCGAGCGACTCGGGCAGCAGCTCGAGGGCGCCGTTGAGGATGGCGTAGTTGAGGATGACGCGGTCCTGCTCCTCGGGCGTCATCGCGCCGGGCCGGGCCGCCGGCTCGGGGGCCGGCTCGGCCGCCGAGGTGGCCGCGAGCGGCGCCGTCGCCAGGGCCTCCGCCTTCTCGGTGAAGTCCTTCGCGGCCGCGGCCTGCTGCGGGTCGAATCCCAGGCGGGTGTCGAGCGCGTAGAGGAAGGTGCGCTCGGCGTCGCTGAGCGCGCCGTCGGCATGGCACACGCCCACGCACAGTTCGTGCGCCAGCGTCTTCGCGTCGGGCGACACGAGCGCCGCGGTGGCCTGGTCGAGCGTCACCCGCTTCTGGACGACGTCGTCGTAGAGGGTCGAGGCGCCGGCATCGCCCGCGAGCGACACCTGCTCGGCGACGCGTTGCAGCGCCGCGCGCTCGGATTCGTCTTCGCGGCCGTCGGCCATCGCGGCCATGATGGCGAGCGTCAACAGTGCCTGACGTTCCTGGTCGGTCATCGTCTTCGTCTCCCGTGAAGACCCGTTCCGGCGGGCTTCCTCATCATAGACGAGGGTGCGGCCGAGGGGGTTCTGGCCGGCCCGTCCCGGCGGCGGGGGGATGCAACCGGGCGGGCGCGGTTCTCGTATTGACTGGCATGGTCACCTGGCTCGAGCACGCGTGGCAGGACGTCCGCTATGGATGCCGGATGCTGGCCAGGGCGCCGGCGTTCACGCTGGTCGCCGTCTTGTCGCTGGCGGTCGGTATCGGCGCCAATTGCGCCATTTTCAGCTTTGCCGACGGCCTGCTGCTGCGTCCCCTCCCGGTCGCCGGGCCGGCCCGGGTGGTGGCCGTCGGCTCGACGACGAACCTGGAGGCGCTCGGAGCGAGCGTGCTGCAGTCGTCGTACCGCGACTACGTGGACGTTCGGGACCGCAGCCGGAGCTTCGACGGCCTGGTGGCCTTCGCGTACGCGACGGCAGGCTTCGCCAGCCGGCCCGGCGCGATGCCCGCCTTCAAGCTGGGCATGCTCGCCAGCGGCAACCTGTTCCAGGTCATGGGGATCGAGCCCGTCCTCGGGCGCGCGTTCGGTCCCGAGGAGGATCGCGTCCCCGGCCGGGACGCCGTCGTCGTGCTCGGGCACGCCCTGTGGGAGCAGCAGTTCTCGTCGGACCCGTCCGTGATCGGCCGCCGCGTGGACATCGACGGCCACCCGTTCACGGTGATCGGCGTCGCGCCCCGTGAATTCACCGGCCTGGACGGGTTCCTCCGCACCGACTTCTTCGTGCCGCTGATGATGTCGGCGCAGCTGCTCACCGATCCGAAGGCGGCGTCGCTCGAGGCCCGCGACGCGCGGAACCTGAAGCTCAAGGGGCGCCTGGCGTCCGGCGTGTCCCTGGCCAGCGCGCGGACCGAGGTGGCGACGATCGGCGCGGCCCTGGAGCGCGCGTATCCCGAGACGAACAGGAACCGCCGCTGGGACGTGCGCACCGAGATGCAGGAGCGGATCGCCCAGAGCCCGCCGGACGCGATGCTCCTGGCCATGCTCGGCACGCTGGCGCTCGCCGTGCTGCTGGTGGCCTGCGCGAACGTGGCCGGACTGCTGACGAGCCGGGCGCCGGTCCGCGCGCGCGAGCTGGCGCTGCGCCTGGCGATCGGCGCCGGCCGCGGCCGGGTCGTCCGGCAGCTCGTCACCGAGAGCCTGCTCATCGCGCTGGCCGGCGCGGTGGCGGGCCTCGCGGTGGGCTACGCCGGCATGATCCTCTTCCGGCAGATCGAGATGCCGTCCGATCTGCCGATCCTCGTCACGTTCCAGATGGACCACCGGGCGCTGCTGTTCAGCCTGGCCGTCGCGCTCGTGAGCGCGGTGCTGTTCGGCCTGTCGCCCGCGATCCAGGCGACGCGGGCGGACCTGACCGCCGTGATCAAGACCGGCGACGCCGCGGCGCCCGGGCGGCGGCGCCGCTGGGGTCGTGCGCTGCTCGTCGGCGGGCAGGTGATGGTCTCGGTGGTGCTGCTGGTCGTGGCGCTCTTCATGTATCGCGGGTTTCGGCAGCAGCTCGCCGGGGGACCCGGGTATCGGACCGACCACATCCTGCTCATGAGCGTGGACACCGGCCTGGCGCGCTACAACGACGCGCAGTCGGCGCAGTTCTTCAAGGAAGTCGCCGACCGCGCGCGCGAGCTGCCCGGCGTCGTGGACGTGGCCCTGACGACGGCGGTGCCGATGGCGAACGACGGGATCGACGCCGAGACGATCGTCCCGGAGGGCTACCGGTTCCCCGCCGGGAAGGAGGACGCGACGGTGCTCTCGGCGCGGGTGGACGAGCACTACCTGGGCGTGCTGGGACTCACGCTCCTCCGGGGACGGAATTTCAGCGCCGAGGACGCCGCCGCCGCGCCGAAGGTCGCCATCGTCAACGAGCCGTTCGCGCGGCACTACTGGCCCGGCCAGGACCCGATCGGCAAGCGATTCCGGCTGGTCGATCGCGGCAACGCGTGGGTGCAGGTGGTCGGGCTCGCCAGGACGTCCAAGTACCTCTTCATCGCCGAGCCGCCGACCGAGTTCATGTATCTCCCGTATCGACAGACGCGCGTGCGGTCGATGGCGATGCTGATCCGGTCGGCCGGGGACCCCGCCAGCCTGGCCGCCCCCATGCGCGGCGTGGTGCATCGTCTCGATCCCCACTTGCCGGTCTACAACGTCCGGACGATGGCCGAGCTCTACCGGATGCGGGCGACGCGGATCTTCAACGTGCTCATCACCACCGTCGCCGCCCTGGGCCTGATGGGGCTCGGCCTGGCGATCGTGGGCCTCTACGGCCTGGTGGCCTACGCCGCCAGCCGCCGGACGCGCGAGATCGGGATCCGCATGGCGATTGGCGCCGACGAGCGGGCGGTGCGGCGGATGGTGCTCGGCCAGGGGTTCGTGCTGGCCGTGGTGGGGCTGGCGCTCGGCCTGGTGGCCAGCCTCGGCGCGGGGCGCCTGCTCGACGCGGCGTTTCCGACGGGCGAGAACCGCCAGGACTACGTGTCGTTGCTGCTCGTGATCCCCGTGGTGCTCGCGGTCACGTTCCTGGCCGCGTACATCCCCGCGCGGCGCGCGTCGCGGATCAATCCGATGACGGCGCTGCGACAGGAGTAGTCGGGGGCTTCGGCGAGTAGTCGGGGGCGTCGCCGAGGAGCGGCGAGGGAAACCGCCGGCGAGCGAAGGCTGGCGCGCCCGGCAGGACTCGAACCTGCGACCCCCGGCTTAGAAGGCCGGTGCTCTATCCACCTGAGCTACGGGCGCGCGGCGCTTATCTTATCACCCGCCGGCGGGCGGCCGGCGGGTCATGCCGAGCGGCAAAACACACGGTGAACGTCAGGGCCGTGTCGGGAAGCGGGACACGGCGGGCCCTATGGGCGAGGCGAGCAGAGCACGAACGAACCGTCTCGCGTGCGGGCGAGGAAGTGCAGGCGCGTCAGCGTGACGAGCAGTTCGTCGCACGTGTTCCTGTCCAGTCCCCACAACCGCTGGGCCTGCGCGCTGGTGAGCCGCAGCCCGGGCATCTCGAGATACTCCGCGCGAGCGCGTCTCAGGACCGTTTCGTCAACCGCTGCAGCGGGAGCCATAGAGCCGCTCCTGACAGGGGCCACGACACGTCACCAGAATCAATCTACGCCTGCGGTCCGGGGTTGTAAAGAGGACGCCCCTTCGTCCGCCGGCGAGCGCTCGAGCTGGCGGCGGCCATGAAGACCCGGGACCCGCCGATAGAGGATAATGCCGAGGTTGGCGAGTCCCCCTGGAGAGCCGATGCCCGCCTTCGATTTGACCACCGCCGTCGGCCTGTCCGACTCCGAAGCGGCCGACCGGCTTCGCGCCGACGGCTTCAACGAGTTGCCGGCCTCCAAGCCCCGGAGCGTCCTGGCCATCGCCCTCGACGTCGTCCGCGAGCCGATGTTCCTGCTGCTCGTCGCGGGCGGCGGCGTCTACCTTGCCATCGGGGATCTCACCGAGGGGCTCCTGCTGCTGGTGTTCGTGCTGGTGGTCATGGGGATCACGCTCTACCAGCAGCGGAAGACCGAGCGGGCGCTCGAGGCGCTTCGCGACCTGTCGAGCCCGCGCGCCCTGGTGATCCGCAACGGCGGCCGCCGCCGCATCCCCGGGCGCGAGGTCGTGCGCGGCGACCTGGTGATGCTCGCCGAGGGCGACCGCGTGCCGGCCGACGCCGTCGTGCTCGACGCCACCAGCCTCACCGTGGACGAGTCGCTGCTGACCGGCGAGTCGGTGCCGGTGCGCAAGCGGGCGGCGAGGGCAAGCGACGACACGGCAGGCCTGAAGGCCCGCCCTGCCGGAGAGATTCTTCCCGGTGGCGACGACCTGCCGTTCGTCTTCTCGGGCACGCTCGTCGTGCAGGGCCAGGGCGTCGCCGAGGTGCGCGCCACCGGCGTGCGCACCGAGCTGGGCAAGATCGGCCGCGCCCTCCAGACGCTCGAGCCCGAGGACACGGCCATCGAGCGGGAGACGCGCCAGCTGGTCCGCCGCCTCGCCATTCTCGGCGCGGCGCTGTGCGCGATCGTCGTGGTCGTGTACGGCCTGACGCGCGGCAACTGGCTGCAGGGCATCCTGGCCGGCATCACGCTCGCCATGGCCACGCTGCCCGAGGAGTTCCCCGTCGTCCTGACGATCTTCTTCGCGCTCGGCGCCTGGCGCCTCTCCCAGCGCCAGGTGCTCACGCGCCGCGTGCAGGCCATCGAGACGCTCGGCGCCGCGACGGTCCTCTGCGTGGACAAGACCGGCACGCTGACGCTCAACCGGATGACCGTGCGCCGCATCGCCTGCGCGCGGGGCGTCCACCAGGTCCGCGAGGACGGGCAGTCGCTGCCCGAGGCGTTCCACGAGACGGTCGAGTTCGCGATCCTCGCCAGCCAGCGCGACCCGTTCGACCCGATGGAGAAGGCGTTCAAGCAGCTCGGCGACCGCTACCTGGCCCAGACCGAGCACCTGCACGCCGACTGGACGCTGGTCCGCGAGTACCCGCTCTCCGAGCGGCTGCTCGCGATGTCGCGCGTCTGGAAGTCGCGCGAGCGCGAGGACTACGTCATCGCCGCCAAGGGAGCGCCCGAGGCGATCGCCGACCTGTGCCATCTGGGCTCCGCCGACCTCCGCTCGCTGACCGACGCGGTGACGGCGATGGCCGCCGACGGCCTGCGGGTGCTGGGCGTGGCGCGCGCGCGGTTCACGCCGCCGACGCTGCCCGGCGAGCAGCACGACTTCCCGTTCGAGCTGATCGGCCTGGTCGGCCTCGAGGACCCGGTGCGGCCGACCGCGGTCGAGGCGGTGCGCGAGTGCGACGCCGCGGGCGTGCGCGTGGTCATGATCACGGGCGACTACCCGGGGACCGCGATCAACATCGCGCGCCAGGCCGGCCTCCGGACCGACTGCGTCGTCTCCGGCGCCGAGCTCGGCGCGCTGAGCGACGACGATCTGCGCGAGTCGGTGCGGTCGACGGGCATCTTCGCCCGCATGGTGCCGGGGCAGAAGCTCCGGCTGGTCGAGGCGCTCAAGGCCAACGGCGAGGTGGTGGCCATGACCGGCGACGGCGTGAACGACGCGCCGGCGCTCAAGGCGGCGCACATCGGCATCGCCATGGGCGGCCGCGGCACCGACGTGGCGCGCGAAGCCGCCTCGCTCGTCCTGCTCGACGACGACTTCACGTCGATCGTGCAGGCCGTGCGGCTGGGCCGCCGCATCTTCGACAACCTGAAGAAGGCGATGGCCTACATCTTCGCCGTGCACGTGCCGATTGCGGGGATGTCGCTGCTGCCGGTGCTCATGAAGTGGCCGCTCGCCTTGCTGCCGGTGCACATCGTCTTCCTCGAGCTCATCATCGACCCCGTCTGCTCGGTGGTGTTCGAGGCCGAGGTCGAGGAGGCCGACGTGATGAGCCGGCCGCCGAGGCCCCCGAGCGAGCGGCTCTTCGGCGCGCGGACGCTCCTCGCGAGCCTTGCGCAAGGACTGGCGGTGTTTCTCGTGGTGGCCGCCGTCTTCGCGCTGGCCCTGCGCTGGGGGTACGGCGACGAGGAAGCCCGCGCGCTGTCGTTCACGACGCTCATCGTCGCCAATCTGGGGCTCATCTTCGCGAACCGGTCGTGGTCCGAGACGATCTTCTCGCGCCTGAGGTCGCCCAACTGGGCGCTGTGGTGGGTGGCCGGCGGCGCGGTGGGGTTCCTGGCCGTCGTGCTGCAGGTGCCGACGCTGCGTCACGTCTTCAGGTTCTCGGCGCTGAACGGGTGGGACGTGGCGGTGTGCGCGATCGCCGGGGCCGCGAGCACCACCTGGTTCGAACTCGTGAAGGTGGCCTTCCGCTGGTGGCGCTGGCGCGCCGCCCGGCGCACCCCCGCCGGGACGGCCCGGGGGGCTGCGGCGGGCTAATCGAAGATGCGCAGGAAGCGCACGAGAATCAGCACCAGCAGGCCGACCAGGTAGAACCGCAGGCAGTAGAGCGCGATCTTCGTCGTCTTCGTCATCTTCACGCGCGGCATGGCGTGTCCTTCCCTGAGCCCTGAGCCCTGAGCCTACGTGTTCAGCTCCGGCCCCTTCATGATGTCGTTGTAGCGGATGACGCCGAACAGCCGGTCCTGGTCGTCCACCACCGGGATCATCCCGAAGCCGTACTTCTCGAACATCTTTTCGAGGTCGTCGCGCAGGTCGTTCTCCTGCGCGGCCACGACGGGCGAAATCATGATGTCGGCCAGCGTCGTGTCGTCGGAGGCGAGCACGAGGTCGCGCAGGTCCACCACCCCCTGCAGCACCGGCGCCTCCTCGGCGACGACGTAGAGGTACGAGAGGGTCCTCGGCTCGTGGCGGGCGCCGCGGATCTCGCGGAGCACGTCGCCGACCTTGGCGCTCGCCGGCCGGGCGATGAAGGCCGACGACACCATGTCCCGGGCCGTCGCCTCGCGCTCGGTCAGCAGGTTGGTCACCGCCTTGGCGCGCACCGGGCCGAGCCACGCGCTCACCTCGCGCATCTTCTCCTGCGGCAGCGAGGCGAACAGGTTCGCCAGCTGGAGGATCGTCATCCTGGCGAAGATCACGCGCCCCTGGTCCGACGTCAGGTCCTCGATGATCTGGCGCTGCGCGCGAGGCTCGGCCTCGGTCAGCGCTTCGGCCGCCTTCTCGGGATCGAGGGCCGAGAAGAGGGCCTGCTGCTCGGTGCCTGACAGCTCTTCGAGCGCGTCGGCAAGGTCCTCGCCGGGCAGGTCCTGCAGCTGGCTCCGCGTCACAGAGAGCTTGAGCCGGTCGGTCGGGATCGCGTCCTCGAGCGACAGCGGCTGGACGTACTTCCACGACACCAGCTTGTCGCCCGCCCGCGTCATCCGCCCGAGCCCCCAGCGGCGCAGGAAGCCGTTGAAGGAGAGATCGACGTCGACCAGCAGCAGCCGGCCGTGCGACTCGAGGAAGCGCACGTCGTTGACCACCTCGATCCGGCGCCCGTCGATGTCGAGGATCGTCCGGCCCATCAGGTGCTTGTCGATCATGATCCAGCCGGGCTGGTCCACGAACGGCGGGTAGGCGCCGCCCGGGGCCGGCTGGACGAAGAACGCGTCGTCCTCGATCTTGACGACCTTGTCCCACGGGACGAACTCGGTCGGCTTGCCCCAGCCGTGATCGAGGAAGATCCCGGCCGCCTCGGGGAACGGCTCCGCCTGCGTGAAGACGAGGTCGGTCAGCTTGCCGATCCGGTCGCGGATCGAACCGGTGACGACCGGCCGCTTGAGCAGGTCGGAGAAATGCAGGAAGTGCATGGCACCGCCGCCCAACTGGGCCGTTCCCGACGTCGGCTCGCTCGAACGGGACGGGTTCTTCGGCAGATTCACCATGAGCCCCTCCTAACCCAAGAGCCGCGGGAAGAGCGTCTGCACGCCCAGCAGCGACGACAGGATCGCGACGATGACCACGATCGTCCAGTTGGCGAAGTTCTGGGCCCGCGTGTTCACGTGCTCGCCCATCAGCGCCTTGTCGTTGAGGAGCAGCAGCAGGAACACGAGGGCCGCCGGGAGCAGCGTCACCGCGACCACCTGCACGAACATCGTGATGGTCACCAGCGGTGCCCGCGGGATGAGCACCACCGAGCCGGCCGTGCCCAGCGTCAGGAGGTAGGCCAGATAGAACCAGGGCGCGTCGCGCACGCTCTTGTTGAGCGAGTGCGCCCAGCCGAATACCTCGCCGATGGCCCACGACGAGGAGAGCGAGATGCAGATGGCGCCGAGGAACCCGGCGTCGAACAGGCCGATGGCGAACAGCCGCTTGGCCATCTCTCCCGACCCGTGGGGCAGCAGGGGCACCAGCGCCTCCGCCGTCTGCGCGGCGTCTTCGATCGTGAT
>JAJXZZ010000021.1:13455-14550 GCA_021779795.1 Acidobacteriota bacterium
TGTGGTAGTAGAACGCCGCCGCGGTGGCGATGATGATGAACGCCGCCACGACGCAGGTGGCAATCGACCCGACCAGCGTCTCGAGGCGTCCGAACTTCACGTCCTTGATGTCGATCCCCTTGTCCACCACCGCGCTCTGCTGGAAGAAGATCATCCACGGCGCGATGGTGGTCCCGATGTTCGCCAGCAGGATGAAGAGGAAATCGGAGGTGAAGCCCCCCGGCACGCTGGGCCGGAAGAACCCGTCCAGCACGCTCGACCAGCCCGGCGCGGTCGGCATCTCCATCGCCCAGAGCGCGGCCGGAATGTAGACCAGGTTGAACAGGCAGAAGAAGAGCGTGATCTTCTCGAACGTCCAGTACCGCCCCGACAGCACGAGGCCGAACAGGACGAGCGTCACCCCGATCACCGTGACCACCGGCGGAATGCCGAAGATGCCGAGCGCCGCCGTCATCCCGATGTACTCGGTGATGAGCGTCAGCCAGTTGACGATCGCCAGGTCGGCAAGCGAGAACCAGCCCCAGAAAGGCCCGAATCCGTCGAAGATCGCCTCGGCGTGGCCCCGCTTGGTCACCGCGCCGAGCCGGACCGTCATCTCCTGGACGTAGTACGCCATGGGCACCAGGATGATGAAGATGAAGAGCAGCGAAAATCCGTACTTCGAGCCGGTGACGGCGTACGTCGAGATGCCGCCGGCATCGTTGTCGGCGACCATCACGATGATGCCGGGGCCGAGCACGGCGAAGAAGACGACCAGCTGCCGCCGGAAGCGGGTCAGTCGGTGAATGAGCTTGCTGATCCAGAACATGGCGCGATCCTCGAAGAACTCACGGGCGCTCACCTCGGGCGCGAGACACCCGTGGCGGAGGGTCGGCGTCCAGCCGGGTCAGAATTCTCGTGTGCGTGAAGATCGAGCGGATCATTCGGCACATTCCTTGTCGCCAGGTTGTGGCCCGGCTCGGAATGTGCCTGGAAGGCGGACCTAGGGTCGCGTTCCCAGGACGGATTCCGAGCAGGAGCCCGCCGCAACGGCAAGCGGGGCACGGGCCGGTTCAGTCAGCACACCACCGCAACTTGGGGGTTCAATGTCACCTT
>JAJXZZ010000369.1 GCA_021779795.1 Acidobacteriota bacterium
CACCGCGCGCTCGGCGCCGAGGGATCGATCGGCGCCACGTTCGGCGAGATGACCGCCTCGCCGCACGGCAGCGTCAAGCGCCGGCCGCTGCGCGAGGGGGACGTCGTCCTGATGGACGGCGGCTGCTCGGTGGACGGCTACCGCTCGGACATGAGCCGCACCGTGGTCATCGGCGCGCCGACCAGGCGGCAGCGCGAGGTGTGGGATCTCGTCAAGCGCGGGCAGGCGGCGGCGTTCGCCGCGGCGAAGCTGGGCGCGGCCTGCGAGGACGTGGACGCCGCGCCCCGGGCGCTCTACGCGAAGTACGGGTTCGGCCCGGACTACAAGCTCCCGGGCCTGCCGCACCGCACCGGCCACGGCATCGGGATGGACGGCCACGAGTGGACCAACCTGGTGCGCGGCAACAAGACGACGCTCGCCGTCGGCATGTGCTTCAGCGACGAGCCGATGCTCGTGCTGCCCGGCGAGTTCGGCGTGCGCATCGAGGACTGCTTCCACATGACCGAGGCCGGGCCGAAGTTCTTCACGACGCCGAGCCCGTCGATCGACAAGGCGATTGCGTAGCCTGTGCTGCACGGACAGCATCGAGGAACTGCCATGAAAGCCAGAACCACACTCGTCGTCCTGGTGTCGGCCGTCGCGGCGACTGGCGCCCTGCTGGCCCAACCGGCGTCGCAGTCCTTCACGGCCGACAAACTCGCCGGGTTCACGTACCGGGCGCTCGGGCCGTACCGCGCCGGGTCGTTCGTGTCCGACATCGCGGTGCCCGAGGCGCCGATGACGGCGCACCTCTACACCTTCTACGTCGCCGTCCGCTACGGCGGCGTCTGGAAGACGACCAACAACGGCACCACGTTCGAGCCGATCTTCGACCGGCAGGACGTGACCGGCATCGGGTGCCTCGCCGTCGCCCCGTCGAACGGGAACCTCGTCTGGGTGGGCACCGGCGACGCGTCGAGCGTGCGCGTGGCCTACCCCGGCGACGGCGTGTACAAGTCCACCGACGCCGGAAAGACCTGGCAGCACATGGGCCTCCGCGACACGCAGCACATCGGGCGCATCGTCATCCACCCCACGAACCCCGACATCGTCTACGTCGCGGCGATGGGCCACCTGTGGACGCCCAACGAGGAGCGGGGCGTCTTCAAGACGACCGACGGCGGCAGGACGTGGAAGAAGGTGCTGTACGTCGATGACCAGACCGGCGCGATCGACCTCGTCGTCAATCGCCGGCACCCCGACACGCTCTACGCGGCGATGTACCAGGTGCAGCGGCGGCCGTGGGCGCTGATCGAGGGGGGCCCCGGCAGCGGCATCTTCAAGACGACCGACGGCGGCAGGACCTGGAAGAAGCTGACGGCCGGCCTGCCGGAGAAGCAGGGCCGCATCGGCCTCGACCTCTACCAGAAGAACCCCGAGATCCTCTACGCGGTGACCGAGAACTTCGCCACCCGCCCGCCGACCGACGCGGAGGCCAGGGCCGACCGCGCCCGCGGCCGCGAGCCCCGGCCCCGGAACGTCGGCGGCGAGGTCTACCGGACCGACGACGGCGGCCGGACGTGGCGGAAGACGACCGTGGCGGGAGCCGACCTGAGCGCGAAGGCCGGCTACTCGTTCAACCAGATTCGCGTGGACCCGAACAACGACAAGGTCGTCATCGTCAACAGCGACTCGCTGATCAGCTCCGAGGACGGCGGCAGAACGTGGAAGGGCCTGAACTGGAACGAGCGGAGCCTGTTCGCCAAGGCGTTCGGCGATTTTCGGACGATGTGGATCGATCCGCAGAATTCGAACCGCTGGATCCTCGGCAGCGACGGCGGCGTTCAGATCTCGTATGACGCCGGCAAGACGTGCGACCACTACTCCAACATCCCCGGCGGCGAGTTCTACTCGATCGACGTGGACATGGACCGCCCGTACCACATCTACGGCGGACTGCAGGACCACGAGTCGTGGCGCGGGCCGATCAACGGCCCGGCGGGCCGCGTCGGCCCCGAGGACTGGGTGACGGTCGGCGAGAGCGACGGGATGTACAACCGCGTGGACCCGACCGACAGCCGCTGGGTCTACAACACCCACGAGTGGGGCGGTCACTTCCGCCTCGACCAGCGGACGAAGGCCCGCAAGGCCATCTCCCCGACCCGGCCGCCCGGTCAGCCGCCGCTCCGCTGGAACTGGACGCCGCCGCTCGTGCTCTCGCCGTTCAACAGCCACATCCTCTACACGGGCGCGCAGGTGCTCTTCATGTCGGAGGACCAGGGCGACCACTGGGAGGAGATCAGCCCGGACCTGACCGGCAACGACGCGTCGAAGATCTCGCCGCCCGGATCGACGGTCCAGTACTGCACGATCACCACGATCGCCGAGTCGCCGGTGACGCCGGGCGTCATCTGGGTCGGCACCGACGACGGGAAGGTGCAGGTGACCCGCAATCGCGGCGCCACCTGGACCGACGTCACGGCGAAGATCGTTGCGGCGGGCGGCGGGCCCGCGTACTACGCGACGACGCGCGTGCTGCCGTCGAAGTTCGAGGCCGGCACGGCTTACGTGACGAGGAACGGCCGCCGGTTCGACCAGTTCACGCCGGTTGCCATGAAGACGACGGATTTCGGCGCGACATGGACGTCGATTGCCGGGAACCTGGCCGACAGGGCCCTCGACGTGATCGTCGAGGACGTGAAGGACCCCGACATCCTCTCCGTCGGCACCGACAAGGGCGTCTACGTCACGCTCGACGGCGGCGGCCGCTGGGTCGCGCTCGAAGGGAACATGCCGATGGTCCCGGTGACCGACATGCTCATCCACCCGCGCGAGCGCGACCTGGTCGTCGCCACGTTCGGCCGGGGCCTGTACGTGGCCCACACGCAGTGGCTCGAAGAGGCCAAGCAGGGAGCGTTCGACGGCCCGGCGCACTTCTTCGCGGTGCCGGCGCGCCCGCTGCCGCCGCCGGGGCCGCTCGGCAACTTCGAGTTCTACGGCGATCGGACGCTGCTCGTGCCGAACGACGACGGGCTGAATTTCGACTACTACCTGCAGGGCAAGGCCGACGGCCCGGCGAAGATCGTGATTGCCGACGCGTCGGGAAAGACGGTTCGGACGCTGGAAGGGCCGGCGGAAGCGGGCATGAACCACGTGGCGTGGGAGATGACCGGCGCCCGTTGGCGGCCCGTGGCGCCGGGCACCTACACCGTGACCATCCACGTCGGCGGGAGAACCCTCACCCGGCCCGCGACCGTCCTGCCGTCCAGGGGGCGGAGCGGTGCTCCCACGCCGTGAGCGTTCAATGACCGTTTCGTAATTCCTCCCGGACGGGGGCGGCCCGATTACATAATTGTCCGAATGACACACCCGTCCGGGAAAACCGCTCCGACCCCTGGGGGAGGCATCATGTTCGACGCACAGATCTATTCGACCCGCCGCGCGGTGCTGCAGCAGCAGTTCAAGCACGGCCTCTTGCTGTTCATCGGCA
>JAJXZZ010000370.1 GCA_021779795.1 Acidobacteriota bacterium
CGGCCGCCGCCCGCGCCTGCGGGCGCGGCCAGCCACAGCGCGACCATCACGACGCCCGCCAGCGGCAGGACGCCGGCGGCGTGCGCCCGGGCGCGACGGGGCGGCAGGACTCTGGGCATCGGCGTGGAGAAGCACGGGGCAGCGCGCCGGCGCCGCCCGGTGACTTATTATAGCGACCACCCGCGCCCGCCGACGCACGCGAGCGCGGGACACGACGAGAGGACGGGACGCCCCATGCCCGAACCCGACACGACGGTCGCGGCGCGCTACCGCGACAGGGCCGCCCGCCACGAGGCCGAGCGGGCCAAGACGGCGCGGCTCTCGCGGTCCTTGTCGTACGCGCGGCTCGCGGTCTTTCTCGCCTCGGCCGGCTGCCTGCTCTCGATGCTGCCGGGACCGGTCTCGCACGCCGGGCTGCGCGCCGCCCTGGGCGGCGCCGGGCTCGCCGCCTTCTTCGCGCTCGTGGCCTGGCACGCCCGGGTCGAGGCCCGCGAGCAGTGGCTGACCGCTTTGGCCGCCGTCAACACGGACGCGGCCGCACGGGTCCTCCGCGACTGGGCCGCCCTGCCGGCGTGTCCCGTGAGCGGCCCCGGGCCCACGCACCCATACGCCGACGACCTCGACCTGTTCGGCCGGGCGTCGCTCTACCAGCTGCTCGGGGGCGCCGGCACCGAAGCCGGGCGCAGCACGCTGGCCGGCTGGCTCGGGGCGCCGGCCGGGCCGGGCGAGGTCCGCGAGCGCCAGCAGGCGGTCGAGGAACTGGCGCCGCTCGAACGGGAGCGGGAGGTCCTGGCCGCGCGGGGGCGCCTGTCCGGCACCGCGCGCGACGCGCTCGACGATCTGTTCGCCTGGGCCGACGCCGGCCCGTGGTTCACGCGCAGGGCTCCTGTCGCCTGGGGCCTGCGGCTGCTGACGGCGCTCATGGCGGGCCTGGTCGCGGCGCACGTCACGGGCATCGTCGATCGGCCGCTGTGGCTCTGGCCGTTCGGCGCGTCGGCCGTCCTGATGGTCGTCTTCGGCAAGCGGACCGCGCAGACGTTCACCCGCGTGTTCTCGCGGTTCGGCGTCGTGCGCCACCACGCGGCGTTGTTCGCCGAGCTGGCGGAGTGGCCGTGCTCGTCGCCCCTGCTCGCCCGCCTCCAAGCCGACCTTCGGGCCTCGGGCACGACGGCGGCCGTCGAGATGACGCGCCTGGCCCGCATCGAACGGGCCGCCGACCTGCGCCGGGTCGCCCTGGTCCACCCGGTGATCGCCCTCTTCACGCTCTGGGACTTCCACGCGCTCGCGGCGCTCGAACGATGGCAGAGACGGGCCGGGCCCGAACTGCGGCGCTGGTACGCCGCGCTCGGGCGGCTCGACGCCCTCGCGGCGATGGCATCGCTCAGGCACGACAACCCGTCGTGGGTCTACGCCGAGATCGATCCGGCGTCCGACGGCCTCGACGCCGAGGGCCTCGGCCACCCGCTCATCCCGGCCGGCCGGCGCGTCGTCAACGACGTGCGGGTCGGGCCGCCGGGGACGTTCCTGATGGTGACCGGGTCGAACATGTCGGGCAAGAGCACGCTGCTGCGGGCGGCCGGCCTGAACGTGGTGCTGGCCCAGGCCGGCGCCCCCGTGTGCGCGCGGCGCCTGAGGATGCCGCCGCTCAGGCTGTGCACGAGCATGCGCGTCCAGGACTCGCTCGAAGCCGGCGTGTCGTATTTCATGGCGGCGCTGCAGCGGCTCAAGCTCGTGGTCGAGTGCGCGCGGGCGACCGGCGACGGGGACCCGCGCCTGCTCTACCTGCTGGACGAGGTGCTGCAGGGGACCAACACCGCCGAGCGGCAGGTGGCCGTGCGCCGGGTCCTGCGCCACCTGCTCGACCTGCCCACCCTGGGCATCGTCACCACCCACGATCTGGAGCTGGCCGACTGCGACGAACTGGCGAAGGCCTGCCAGGCCGTGCACTTCGCCGAGAGATTCGAGGAGGGCGAGGACGGCGTCCGCCTCGTGTTCGACTATCGCCTCAAGCCGGGCATCGCCACGTCGAGAAACGCGCTGAAGCTGCTGCAGAGCGTCGGCCTCGACGGCTGAACCAACCCTGCCCCGCGCGAGGCGCCCAGGATTTGCGCCGCCGGAGTTCACCGGGGGTGGAGCCGTGGGGCCCCAGCCGTGCCGGAATTCCGTCACCAGGAGGGCCACACTCGCCGGCCTGCCGACTGTTGGCGCGCCGCCAAACCGGCAGCTCAATGATTTCCTGGGGAAACCAGCGCATCCTTCGAGTGGCATCCGGCTTGCGTTCAATAGGATCGTCACGCTCCGCCGCTTGTGATTTGGCTGCCTGCGGATGGGGGCCCGCAGTCGCCGGGTCCGGGCGGCGGGCGTGGCGCTTCGCTCCTCCCCTTTCCCAATTCGGACCCCACTCCAGCCGCCGGCCGCTCGGTGCACGTCGCGCGACGGCGCGAAGCGTCGCCGGGGACGATTTCGGGCGGCTTCGGTGTATCATGCTCATGCCCCACGGAGCCGACCCCTCGTCTGGCTCCTCTGCGGCGCCTCGCGGCCGCCGCCTTGTCGCCCTGGTTCGTTCATCTATTCGAGGAGGCCCGACCATGAGAACGCTGACAATCGTCATCACCGCGCTCGTGCTCGCCGTCTTTGCGTCCGCCGCCGCGGTTGCCGCGCCGGCGAAGACGCTGGACAACCTGATGGCCGCCTACAACGGCGAGTCCAACGCGCACGCGAAGTATCTCGAGTTCGCGAAGAAGGCCGACCAGGAAGGCTATGCCGGCGTGGCCTCGCTGTTCCGCGCCGCGGCCAGTGCCGAGCAGGTGCACCTCACGCGGCACGCCGAGGTGATCAAGAAGATGGGCGGCACGCCGAAGGCCGACATCAAGCTGCCCGAGATCAAGACCACGGCCGACAACCTGAAGGTCGCCATCGCGGGCGAGACCTACGAGCGCGACAAGATGTACCCCGAGTTCATCGCCCAGGCGAAGGCCGAGGGCAACCGGGACGCGCTGCGCGCTTTCAACTTCGCCGTCGCGGCCGAGGCCGAGCACGCGAAGCTGTACGGCGAAGCGGCCGCCAACCTCCAGGCCTGGAAGCAGGCGCGCACGTTCTTCGTTTGCCCGGTGTGCGGCAACACGGTCACCGCGCTGACGTTCGAGAAGTGCCCGGTCTGCTTCACGCCGGCGAACAAGTTCATGAAGATCGCGTAGACCGTCGACGGCGGGGCCGGGTCGCTGGCGGCCCGGCCCTCGTTCCGGAAAGGACGCGCCCATGATGCCGCCATGGCCGGGATGGGACGGGCTGCACCCGATCATCATCCACTTCCCGATTGCGCTCCTGCTGGTCGCTCCGCTGTTCGTCCTGCTGGCCATCGCCTGGCCAAGACATGCCCGGGCCTTCAGCCTGTCGGCGTTCGTCCTGCTCGTCCTGGGCACGGCCGGCGCCTTCGTGGCGGTCGCGACGGGCGAGGCGGCC
>JAJXZZ010000371.1 GCA_021779795.1 Acidobacteriota bacterium
CTCAAGGTTCTTTCCGTTACCTCGGGTCCGTGATGGCGCCGGCCAGCGCGCTGGCGGCCGCCACGGCGGGCGAGCAGAGGTAGACGTCCGCCTTCGGGTTGCCCATCCGCCCCTTGAAATTCCGGTTGGTGGTCGACAGGGCGACCTCGTTGTCGCCGAGTGCCCCCTCGTGCACGCCGAGGCAACAGCCGCAGCCCGGGTTCATGATGACCGCGCCGGCGTCCACCAGGTCGGCGAGGAAGCCCTGCTTGAGCGCCTGCCGGTAGATCCGCCACGAGGCGGGGAAGACCAGCATGCGGACGCCCCTGGCGACGCGCTTGCCCTTGAGGATCCTGGCCGCCACCTCGAGGTCGTCGAGGCGGCCGTTGGTGCACGAGCCGATGACGATCTGGTTGACCTTGACGCCGGCCACCGCGTCGACCGGCTTGACGTTGTCCACCGTGTGCGGGCAGGCGATCTGGGGCGCGAGCGAGGCGGCGTCGATCTCGACGACCCGGGCGTACTCGGCGTCGGGGTCGGGGGCGACCATGTCGAGCGGGCCGGTGACGCCGGCCTCCTCGCGCAGGTAGCGCTCGGTCTCCGCGTCGGCCGGCACCATGCCGGACGTCGCGCCGGCCTCGACGCTCATGTTGCAGATCGTCAGGCGGCCCGAGAGGGGCATCGACGCGATGCCGCTGCCGTGGTACTCGATCACCTTGAAGTTGGCCCCCTCGGCGGTCAGCGCGCCGACCAGGTGGAGGATGACGTCCTTGGGCAGGACGTGCTCGGGCAGCGAGCCCTCGATGACGACCTTGATCGTGGCCGGCACCTCGACGTTGAAGATGCGGCCGAGCGCCCAGACGGCGGCCATCTCGGTGGCGCCGATGCCGAAGGCGAACGCGCCGACGGCGCCGTGGCTGGTCGTGTGGCTGTCGGTGCCGACGATGACCTGGCCGGGCAGCGTGTAGCCGTGCTCGGGCAGGATCTGGTGGCAGATGCCCCCCTCGTCGCCGCGGATGTCGTGGAAGCGCGCGATCCCCTGGCTGGCGACGAACTCGCGGATCTTCTTCTGGTTCGTGGCCGTCTTCGCGCTCTCGGCCGGAACGCGGTGGTCGAGGACGATCGCAATCCGTCCCGGGTTCCAGACCTTCGGTTCGAGGCCGGTGCCCTGGTAGACGTCGAAGAACTGATTCATCACCAGTGCCGCGTTCTCGTGCGACATGGCGAGATCGACGGCCGGCTCCACCACGTCGCCAACCGCCACCGTCCGCTGCCCGGTCGCCCGGGCCAGGATCTTCTGGACGAGCGTCATGCCCATCGCGTGTTCTCCCTTCGCCGTGTGAGTGCGCATCAGTTGCGCGGTGCCCGCCGCCCGCCGCGGGGCTCGCGCCGCGCATGCGCCAACCAGCCCGGTCTGACCTCGAGCATGGAGGGCCCATCGAGCAGGCCGCTGAGGTGTCGGGCCGAAGTGGGATCCGGTAGGCCCGTGACCGAGGCGAATCGACGCAGGCACGTCGCGGGGCGAGCCGCGCGGGGGGCAGTTCGATCCAGTCTACACCGGGAAGGCGGAATGGCGGACAGGGACAGAGACAGAGACAGGGACAGAGACAGGAACAGGGGAGGGGGCAGCCGTCAGCCGACCAGGCATTCAACCAGGCTCCGTCGTCGGCAAGCCCCGCCGCACGTCGCCAGTCGCGAGCCGCGAGTCTGTTAATATGATTAGACCGCACTCAGATTATATACTTGACAATCACTCACCATGTTCGTATATTGGATGGCAGATCGGCGGTCGGCGGTCGGCGGTCGGCTGTCGGCGGCTGGCGGCTGGCGGCTGACGGCTAGCCGACCGCCGACCGCCGACCGCCGACAGCCGAATGCTCGATTATTCCGGCCCCGCACGCCGTGGGCCGACATGCAAGGAGGAAACGTCATGGCGATCGTTCGATGGGATCCGTTCCGCGAAATCTCCGACATGCAGGACAGGATGGGGCGGCTGCTCGGCGAGTTCTATGGCCGCCGCGGCGCCGACGACGTGATGCAGCGCGGCGCGTGGGTTCCCCCGGTTGACATCTACGAGGGCGGCAACCACGAGTTGGTGATCAAGGCCGAACTGCCCGACATGCAGCGCGAGGACATCCAGCTCACGGTGGACAACCAGACGCTGACCATCAGCGGCGAGAAGAAGATGGACGCGGAGGTGAAGGACGAGAGCTGCCACCGCATCGAGCGCGCCTATGGCAACTTCACGCGGTCCTTCTCGCTGCCGCCGACCGTGGACACCGGCAAGGTGACGGCCGACTACAAGTCGGGCGTGCTGACGATCCGGCTGCCGCTGCGCGAAGAGGCCAAGCCGAAGCAGATCCAGGTGAAGGTGAGCGATTAGCGGCGGTCGGCGGTCGGCCTGAGGCCGCAAGCCGGCCGACGGCCGACGGCCGACCGCCGACCGCCGGTTTTTCCCTTGCGCCTCCCGTTCCATTGCGGATAGGCTGTTTGGTTGTGGTAGACGAAAACCTCACTCCCGAAACTCCGCTCGAGGAACAGCCCGCGCCGGCCGAGCCGATCGTGATCGTGAAGGTGGCGCCGCCCGAGAGCCGTTTTCTCTTCGTCGACGTTGCCTCGCTCCGGGCCAAGCAGTTGCGGCGCGGCGCGCGTCCGCGCATCGAGGGGCTGGCGGCCGAAGGGGCCGCGCCGACCGCCGACGCGCCGCGCAAGCCCGAGCGGGTGGCGATGGAAGAGGTCCGCCAGGGCCTCGTCGCCTACGAGATTCCGAAGCCGGAACCCGAACCGGCCGGAGAAGAGCAGTGACCGCGGCCGAGATCTGGAACCTCGTCTACGGGACGGTCGTGGGGCTGGGCGGCATCGCCGTGTTCCTGCTGGTCCTGATGATCGGGTTCTGCCTGGTGCTCGATCGGACCAAGTTCAGGCCGACGCGCCGGTCCAAGACGGTGAAGAGCCTCGACGAGACGGTCGGCTTGCCGGTCGTGTACCTCCCGCCCGACGCGCCCCGCGGGCCCTCCGACCAGCTGGCCGGCTCGACGCGCGCCGCCTGAAACCTTCTCGGCCGTCCGCACGTAGGATCCGGTAAAGGGCCTGGCGGCCCGTCCTGGAGGCGGACATGTTCGAGTTGCTGGCGTTGGGCGGGTTGATCATGGCGGCCTTCGTCGTGCTGGCCGTCCTCGCCGGGATCGTGTTCTTCTTCCGGGCGGCGCTGTTCCTCCTCCTGCTGCCCTTCCGGATCCTCTTCGGCCTCGTGCTGTTCCCCTTCCGCCTGGTCGGCGGCCTGCTCGGCCTCGTGTTCCTCCCCCTCATCCTCCTCGTGGGCCTCATCGTCGCCATCGTGGCGGTCGTCGGCGGGCTGCTCTCGCTGACGATGCCGCTGGTGCCGCTCGCGGCGATCGTCGTGGTCGTCTGGCTGCTGTCGCGGCCGAAGAAGCGGCCGGCGGCGGCCTAGGGCGCGGGGGAGAAAGGCTCAAGGC
>JAJXZZ010000372.1 GCA_021779795.1 Acidobacteriota bacterium
CAGGGAGAGATGCTGCGCATCCAGAACCGACACGTGGACTGGGACCAGCACCAGATTGCCATCCCGGGCGCGCACGCGAAGGACATGGAGAACCGGCGGATCCCGTTCGATCCGCAGGGGCGCCTCGCCCCGATTCTCAAGCGGCGGAAGGAACTCGGGCCGGCCGCTTACGTCTTCGGCGGCGAGTCGGGCGAGTTCCAGGAGAGCTTCAAGACGGCCTGGGAGACCGTGCTCATGCTCGCCAACGGGCACGACTCCAAGCGGACGGCGCGCGGCGTGCGCGTGGACCGCGAGAAGCTCCGGCAGATCGACCTGCACTGGCACGATCTGCGGCACGAAGGCGCCTGCCGGCTGCTGGCCGACGCCGTCGACATCCGAACGATCCAGCTGATGCTCGGCCACGCCGACATCAAGCAGACGCAGCGATACCTCAACATCACGGACGAGGAGCTGCGCAAGTCGCTGACGGGCGTCTGGGAACGCCGCCGGCAACTCCGCCTCGCCGGCCAGTCGAGCCACGGCGAGACCACCGGAGAACAGGCGGTCGGCCAGTAGGCGATCTGGCACCAGCCGGACGCGAGGCGCGCCAGGCCGCAGAACGGGTCCCGGGACCACTTCAATCCGCCGCAGACTGTCAGTCGTTTGTGAGTCGGCCAGTGAAGGAGTGGCGCGCCCTGCCGGCCTTCGCCGCCGTGCGCGGTGGGCGTTTCGCGGCCTGAGCCCTGAGCCTTGAGTCTTGAGCCGGCAATCGAAAGGAAGAAGTGGCGCGCCCTGTCCACCTCCGCAATCCTCCGGCATGTCCCGTTTTCCTCGGATTGCTACGGCGGACTGGCGCGGTGGAGGACCGCTGGCGCGATCGTGACCCGGCGTGCAGGTGGCTTGCCAACCGTAGCTCACGCCGCGTGGCGATCGTAAGTGAGCGGTGTGGCGTGAGCGGAGGTTGGCGCGCCCTGCAGGACTCGAACCTGCGACCTCCTGGTTCGTAGCCAGACGCTCTATCCAGCTGAGCTAAGGGCGCGCGCCAGAGGTCACCGCCCCGCGCACGGGACGGCCAGGAATCCTAAATGTTACCACATAATTCTCGGCGGTCGGCGGTCGGCGGTCGGCGGTCGGCGGTCGGCGGTCGGCGGCTTGGTCCGCTGCCGGCTCCACGCCCGGCGCCTCGTGGCCGGCGGCCTGAGGTCGGTCACTTCGCACCTCGCACTTCGCACGATCGCAAGATCGCACGATCGCACGATCGCAAGATCGCCAGATGTCTACTTTTTCGCCGTCGCCGCCCGCGTGAGCCCGAACCCGTAGTCGTACATCCCCGGCAGAGTGACCGGCAGCTTGCCGCCGATCGCCGTCTCCCCCGCGATCGCGCGCACCGCGGCCGCCTCCATCCCGTCCGTGTACTCGTAGGTCAGCAGCTCCGCCGGCAGCTTCGGCAGCGCCAGCGCCGTGTACGGGTTGCCGAAGATCACGGTGACGAACGGCTTCTGCTGGTCGCCCGCAATCGACTCGAGCAGCGACACCGCCTGCGGCGACAGGTCCATCCGCCCGCTGAACGAGGCGATGCGCACGAAGACCGACGCCACCACCGCGTCCGACCGCCGCGCCAGCGCCCTCACCAGGGCGAACTCGTTCGGCGTCGTCTCGTCCGAGATCTCGACCGCGGTCACGTGCGGCCACCGCTTCTTCAGCTCGGGCAGGAACGTGCGGCTCGGGACGCCTTCGCGCCAGCCGCTCGGGTAGTCGAGCACCGACAGGTAGAGGATGTTCGCGTCTTTCGGCACGGTGAGCGGCACCTGGTTCCGGTCATCCTTGACGAGCGTGATCGCGCGCTCGCAGATCTCGGCGTTCAGCGCCTCGTGCGCCCGCCCGCCAATCGCCTGCTCGACGGCGTTGACGTCCACCAGCCGCGAGCGGTTCAGGCCGAGCCGCGCCTTGGCGCGCAGGATCCGCGCCACCGAGGCGTCGAGCTGCTCGCGCGGAATCTCGCCCGACTCCACGGCCGCCTTGATCGCCTGGAACGCGGCGTCGGGATCGGGCGGCTGCAGGACGAAGTCGGCGCCGGCCTTGACCGCCATCACGGCGGCCCGCGCGTCGCCGAAATTCTTCGTGATGGCGTACATCTGCATCGAGTCGGTGAAGATCAGGCCGTCGAACTTCATCTCGCCCCGGAGCAGCCCCGTCAGGATCGGCCGGCTCAGCGTCGCCGGGATGCCGGGCTCGGGGTCGAGCGCCGGCAGGACGATGTGGGCCGACATGACGGCGTCGATGCCGGCGTCCACGGCCGCGCGGAACGGCGCCAGCTCGACCCGGTCGAGCCGCTCGCGCGGGAAGTCGATCTTCGCCAGGCCGAGGTGCGTGTCCACGTCGGTGTCGCCGTGCCCGGGGAAGTGCTTGGCGGTCGCCAGCGCCCCGCCGGCCTGGATGCCGCGCATGTAGGCGACGCCCATCTGCGAGACCAGGTCCACGTTCTCGCCGAACGACCGGATGTTGATGATCGGGTTGCGCGGGTTGTCGTTGACGTCGAAAACGGGATAGAAGTCCACGGTCACGCCGACGGCGCGCGCCTCGGTGGCAGTCAACTTGCCGGCCTCGAACGCCAGGTCCGGGTCGCGCGTGGCCGCGATCGCCATTTCGCGCGGCAGCCGCGTGGCCCCGTCCAGGATGTAGCCGGCGCCCCCCTCGAAGTCGGCCGTCGCGAGCAGCGGGATCTTCGAGGCCTGCTGCAGCCGGTCGAGCAGCGTCGCCGCGGCCAGCGGGTCGCCCTTGCGCGACGCGCTGCCGCTCGTGCCGTAGTTCGGGTTGAGCAGCTCGGCCGGCATCGGCTCCGACCCGCCGAACACGTGGATCGCGCCCACCTTCAGGTCGCGCACCAGGTGCAGCTTCTGCTCGTAGACGTCGCTGTCGGTGCTGGTCACGACCGCGTCGATCGAGGGGACGATGAGCTGCCCCACCTTCTCGTCGAGCGTCATGTGCTTCAGCGTCTCGCGCACCCACTTCTCGGCCGCCTTGTCGAGCGCCGGGCGGGCCCCGCCTTCGCCCTCCGGGCTTCGGCGAGGCGAGCCTGCCGCGACGAGCACGGTGGCCAGCGCGGCGGCCAGCGCGAGCGGGGCGAGGCAGGAGAGCGCGGTCCGGGCGGAGATGCGGATTCTCATAAGTGAGAGCATCGTATAACCGAATCGGGCGGATCGCCAGCACATCGGCGCGCGGTCTGCGCCTCGCGACGGGCTGAGGACCGAGGGCTGAAGACTGAGGGCGGCGTCACACGAGTCACGCGTGATCCGGCCCTCGGCCGTCAGCCGGCATACGGTATGATCCGGCCATGGGACACCTCGAGCACAAAGCCCAGTCGCCCGCCGTGGCGAACTGCTACGTCCTGACCGTCAGCGACACGAGGACCGAGGCCGACGACACCAGCGGCCGCGCGATCCTCGACCTGCTGTGGGCCGGCGGCCACCA
>JAJXZZ010000373.1 GCA_021779795.1 Acidobacteriota bacterium
CAGCAGGATCTGTTGAGCCCGGTCCAGGTCGGATGCGCGCACCAGCACGCGCGCGCCGCCGAAGACGGTTTCGGCGCCAGGTTCGAGGCCGAGGAGGTGTTGGTCGGGAAGGAACGCGTCGATCCCTTCCGACTCGAGGACCGATTTCACCAGCTCGGCCTCCGGCAGCCTCAGGCAGGTTCGAACGACCGCCCATTTCGTCTCTGCGGGCCGATGTTCCATGTCTTCAATTCTAGTCTGCTATTGGGGTGCCGGGGGCTGCGCCGGCCGTTCGCCGGCAAAGGTGGCCGACCCGACAGGCTGGCGAGGCCGTGGATGGGAGGAGGGGGGCGTGACGCGGGCGCCACCTGGCCGGTTCTCGCCTCATGTATCATGCGAACGTGACCGTCCCGCGTCGCGACCTCACCCTGATCCTGGCGTCCGCCTCCCCCCGGCGGGCCGAATTGCTGTCCGCGGCCGGGTTCCGCTTCTCGGTCAGCCCCGTCGAGGTGGACGAGCGGCCGCTCGACGACGAGCCGCCGCGCGACTACGTGCTGCGCGTGGCGCGGGAAAAGGCCCGGGCGTGCGCGGCGCCGGCCGACGCCGTGGTCCTCGCCGCCGATACGACCGTCATCGTGGACGGGCGCATCCTCGGCAAGCCGGAGGACGCCGCCGACGCGGCCCGGATGCTCCGCCTGCTCTCCGGCCGGGTTCACCAGGTGCTCACGGGCGTCACCCTGCGCCGCGGCGGGACGGAAGCCTCCGCGGTCGAGTCGACGGCCGTCACGTTCGATCGGATGACCGAGGACGAGATCGCCTGGTACGCTGCCACGCCCGAGCCCGCGGACAAGGCCGGGGCCTACGCGGTCCAGGGGCTGGCCTCGCGTTTCGTCCTGCGGATCGACGGGTCCTACTCGAACGTGGTTGGGCTCCCGGTCGCCACGGTGCGCCGGCTCCTGGCCGAGCTCTCACCTGAGCCATGATCGCCTTGCCGCGGGTGACGAGATCCCGGCGGCTGATTGACCGTCACGGGGCCAGGCGGTATTCTGGACGGGACAGCTTGGCAACCGAGTTATGTCCAACAAGGCCATCAAGATCGGTTTGACCGTCGTCGTGCTGGCGCTGGCGCTGGGCGGCCTGCTGCGCGCGACGCTGCGCGAGGGGACCGAGTACTACAAGCACGTGGACGAGGTCCTCGCCAATCCCGCCGAGTGGCAGGGCAAGAACCTTCAGCTTCACGGCTATGTCGTCCGGGACTCGATTCTCCGGAAACGCGATTCGCTCGACTACCGGTTCGAGGTCTCGTCGAAGGTGGGCGACGCGGTCCACGTCATGCGGGCTCAGTACACGGGGATCGTGCCGGACACGTTCTCGGACGACGCGGAGGTTGTGCTGAAGGGCAAGCTCGAAGCGGATGGCTTCCACGTGGCGCCCAACGGCGTCATGGCGAAGTGCCCGTCGAAGTACGAAGCGAAGAAGAACGCGGGCGGCCCCAGCTAGCCGGGTGTCTGTGGGGCGCCGCCACCCGTCTCGACGTCCATTGCATTCCCGATCCCGTTTCCTGCCGCCGTTCCCGGCGCGACGCCACGCGCGAGGTCGCGCCCGCCGGGCGGTGTTGTAGGCAGTCAGCGAGCAGACCATGGCCTCCCTGGGCACCTTCACGCTCCTCGCCGCGTTCGTCATCTCGGCCTACGTGGCCGCGGCCGCGATTGCCGGCGCCCGCCGCGCGTCGCCGCGCCTGGTGGACAGCGCCATCGGCGCCTTCTACCTGGTGGCCGCGCTGCTCACCGTGGGCACGGCGGTCATCATCCACGCCTTCGTCGTCGGCGACTATTCGATCAAGTACGTCCAGCACTACTCGGACAGCTTCCAGCCGCTGATCTACAAGCTGACCGCGTACTGGGGCGGCCTCGACGGGTCGATCATGTTCTGGTCGTTCCTGCTGGCCGTCTTCGGATCGATCGCCGTGCGGGTGAACCGGGAGCGGCAGCGCGAGCTGATGCCCTACGTCGTGGCGATCCTCTCGTTCGTGCAGATGTTCTTCCTCTTCCTGATGGTCGTGCACAAGAACCCGTTCGACACCTTCCTGGTGTCCGCGCCGGCCAACGGGGAGGGGATGAACCCGCTGCTGCAGAACGCCTACATGGTCATCCACCCGCCGGCGCTCTACATCGGCTTCGTCGGGATGACCATCCCGTACGCGTTCGGCATGGCGGCGCTCATCACCGGGCACCTCGACGACTCGTGGCTGCGGGCCGTGCGCCGCTGGACGATCTTCAGCTGGCTCTTCCTGTCGTTCGGCCTCGCGCTCGGCATGATCTGGGCGTACGAGGTCCTCGGCTGGGGCGGCTACTGGGGCTGGGACCCGGTGGAGAACGCCGGCCTGCTGCCCTGGTTCACGGCGACCGCGTTCGTGCACTCCGCCCTGGTCCAGGAGCGGCGCGGCATGCTCCGCGCGTGGAACATGGTGCTCGTCATCGTCACGTTCTTCCTGACCATCTTCGGCACGTTCATGACCCGGTCGGGGGTCGTGCAGTCGGTCCACGCGTTCGGCGAGGACCGGACGATGGCGATCATGTTCTCGGTGTTCATGGTGCTGGTGCTCGTCGTCAGCTTCGGGTCGCTGGCGCGCCGGCTGGGGCTGCTGCGGGCCCGGCACGCACTCGACTCGTGGGCGTCGCGCGAGGGGGCCGTCACCGCGAACAACTGGCTCATGCTGTTCGCCGCGATGTTCCTGCTGTTCGCGACGATGTACCCCACCCTCAGCGAGGCGCTGACGGGGCAGCGGATGGAGATCGGGCCGCCGTTCTTCAACACCTGGATGCTGCCCATCGGCCTGGCGCTGCTGTTCCTGACCGGCGTCGGGCCGCTGCTGACCTGGCGGCGGTCGACCGCCGCGGATCTCAAGAAGCAGTTCCTCTGGCCGGTCGGCCTTGCCGTGGCGACACCGGTCGCGCTCGCCGTCATGGGCATCCCGTTCTGGCCGGTCGGCGTCAGCCTGGCGGCCTGCGCGTTCGTGACCACCACGATCGCGCAGGAGTTCATCCGGGGGGCCTCGGTGCGCCGGCGGGCGACGGGCGCCAGCTACCCGGCCGCGATGCTCGGGCTCGTCGCCCGGTCGAAGCGGCGCTACGGCGGGTATCTCGTGCACCTGGGGATCGTGCTGATGTTCGTCGGCTTCACGGGCGAGGCTTTCAAGGTCGAGCGGCAGGTGTTCCTCCCGCTCGGCCAGCAGGTCACCGTGGGCCACTACGCCATCCGCAACGACGGCATCCGCGTCACCGACGACGGCCAGAAGCAGATGATCACGGGCCACCTGACGGTGCTGCGCGACGGCAAGGTGATCGACCAGGCGTATCCCGGCAAGTGGCTCTACCGGCAGCACGAGCAGGAGCCGGTCAGCCAGATTGCCATTCGCCGCGGCGTGGCCGAGGACCTCTACATCGTGATGCCCGGCTTCGACCT
>JAJXZZ010000022.1 GCA_021779795.1 Acidobacteriota bacterium
GGAAGGACCCGGACTTCGGCGGCTCGGGCGCGCCCGCGGCGGCGATGTAGCCGTACAGCGTGTCGCCCGGGCTGATGGAGAAGGCCGGCAGCTTGACGTTCACGTTGTCCACCGACGCCACGCCGATCACCTTCTGGCCCACGCCCGGCGCGGACGCCGAGTACAAGCCGTACGAACCCTCGTTGCCGATCGACGCCACGACGACGACGCCCTGGTTCACGAGCCGGGTCGCGGCCACGGCCGACGGGTACTCCGGCCACTGGAAGGCCGACCCGATGCTCATGTTGACCACCTGCATGCCGTCGGCCAGCGCCCGCTCCATGGCGGCAATCATTACGTCGTCGCTGGTCGATCCCGCGCAGCCGAACACCCGGTAAGCGCCGAAGCTGACTTCGGGCGCCACGCCGGTCACCTCGCCCTTGGCGCCGACGATCCCGGACACGTGCGTGCCGTGGCCGGCGCAGTCGTCCGGGTACGGGTCGGGCACCAGGACGGGGTTGGACCCGGCGTCGTAGGCGTCGCCGACGAAATCCCACCCGGTGATGACGCGGGAGGTCGGGAAGACGTGGCTGTTCTCGCGGGCGATGCCGTCGCCGCCGAGGTCGGGATGGTCGTAGTCGATGCCGGTGTCGATGATGCCGACCTTGACACCCTTGCCGGTGTAGCCAAGCTCGCTCTGCACGATGTCGGCGCCGATCATGCCGATCGAGTAGAAAAGATCGGGCGCGCTGCCGGCTCCTTCGATGGGAGGCGGAGGCGCGGCCGTCGTTCCGACCGGGTAGACCGCCACCACGCCCGCGGTCCGGGCGAGCGCCGGGACCTGCGACGGGGCGATCCGCACCGAGAACCCGTTGAACAGCGAGTTGTAGGCGAAGCGCTCCTTGAACTTGAGACCGGCCTTCGCCGCGGCGAGCCGGAACGCGTTCTTCTCGGCGTTGAGCGACGACAGCCGACCGCCGGCGGCGAGCGGCGGGCCGGCCAGTTCGACGAACCAGAGCGAAGACGTCTCGTTGACGGCGGCGGCGCTGGAGATCTCGTTCGCCGGCGTCTGCCCGACGAGGGTGACCCGGGGCGACTGCGCGCCCACGCCGACCATGAGCACCGCGGCGACGATGGCGCCGGTCAGCGCCAGGACGACCTTTCGATACGCCATGACTCCTCCTTCCCTGGTGAACGGCCAGTCCCCTCGGGCGGGACCCGAACGGAACGAGAACCGAGGACGGGGGCGAAGGATGTCGAACGGCGGTCTCGCGAAGAGCGACCGCCGGTCAACGCCGCGGACAGGCGGCCCAGACACGGGTCGTGAGACGAGTAGCTAAAAATAACGTGCAAATTGTCTGCCCGACCAGCCAGCTCATGCGAAGTGCGGGCAAGAGGCTGAAAGCCCGGCAGTAAGCGAGATCGCGATCGCTCAGGCCCCTGGTGAAGTCAACGCCTCTGCCGACAGTTGTCCGCCTGGGCGTGGAAATTCAGCCTCGGCATTTGAACGGGAGAGACTCAGGGGAGGAAGGCGCGAACTGAAGGTGAGTGGCAGGGTGGGTGTGGTCCGCCTTCGCGGCACGCTCGCACCGCTGGCCTGCCAGCCGTAGCCAGCGAGCGAAGCGAGCGGTTTGGCGAAGGCTGGCGGAGAGGGTGGGATTCGAACCCACGTGCCGCTTACGCGACAAGACGCTTTCGAGGCGCCCCCGTTACGACCACTTCGGTACCTCTCCGCAGGTGGGGAAAGCGCAGCAATCCATTGTAGCCGAGGCCCGCGTTTCAGCCAACAGGCAGGGCGGGCGGGGGTCGGCCCGCGGCGCACGTCGCGCGTCTCCCGGCCGTGAGCCGCGCTACTTCCTACCTCGTACTTCCTACCTCGTACTTCCTACTTCGTACTTCGTACTTCCTACTTCGTACTTCGTACTTCTCAGCTCTCCCCCTCTCCCCCTCACCGTCTCTCCCTGAAGAACCCCTGGATGATCTCGCGGCACTCTTCGGCGAGCACGCCCTGCACCACCTCGAACGAGTGGTTGAGGCCCGGCGACTCGTGGGCCCGGAGGGCCGACTCGATGGCGCCGCTCTTCGGCTCGAGCGCGCCGAAGACGAGCGTGCCGATGCGGGCGTGCACCACGGCGCCGACGCACATCAGGCACGGCTCCACGGTGACGTAGAGCGTCGCCCCGGTCAGCCGGTAGTTTCCCGTCCGGCGCGCCGCCGCGCGGATGGCGACGATCTCGGCGTGCGCCGTCGGGTCGTGGCTGCCGATCGGCTGGTTGAAGCCGGCGCCGGCGATCTCGCCGCCGATCACGACGACGGCGCCGACCGGGACCTCGCCGGCGGCCGCGCCGAGCCTGGCCTGGTCGAGGGCGGCCTGCATGAAGGCCTGGTGATCCGGCTCAGGCGCGGCCATCGCCCTCGCCCCCGGCCGCCGCGGCGCGCAGCCGGGCGGCCGCCTCGCCGAGCAGCAGCGTGTCGGTGGCCGCGCAGACGAGCGAGTACCCTTCGGCAAAGGCCCGGCGCGCCGACTCGGCATCGCCGAAGAACACGCCGCACGGCAGCGGCCTCGCCGCGCAGGCCGACCGGATCCTCGCCATCGCGGCCCGCACCTCGGGCGCCCCGATCTCGCCCGGCCGGCCGAGGCTGGCCGACAGGTCGAACGGCCCGACGAACACCGCGCCGAGGCCGGCGACGGCGGCAATCTCCTCGATGTTCGCCGCCCCCTCCGCGTCCTCCACCTGCGCCACCACGACCGTGGCGGCGTTGTCGCCGGCGATCGCCTCGCGCAACCGGCGGCCGTAGCGCTGCGCGCGGCAGACGCCGATGCTGCGCGCGCCGTCCGGCGGGTACTTCGCCGCCCGCACGGCCGCGCGCGCCGCGTCCGCGCTCGCCACGTGCGGCACGATGATCCCGTCGGCGCCCGCGTCGAGCGCCTTCCCCACAAGGTTCGGCTCGTTCGCCGGCACGCGCACCAGGCACGCGCACGAGGCGGCCACCGCCTGCAGCATCCGCTGCACGGCCTCGAAGTCGAGCAGGCCGTGCTCCATGTCCACGAACAGCCAGTCGAACCCGGCGCCCGCCACGAGCTCGGCAATTTCCGGCGAGGGCAGCGTCAGCAGCGTGCCCAGCAGTCTCTCGCCGCGGGCAAGGCGGGCGGGGAAATCGGCGACTGGATGGCCCGACATGGAGGTGTTCCCTCGTCCCTGTTCCCTATTCCCTTGCCGTCTGGCAGTTCCAGCAGATGTCGAACGTGCCGTCGTTCCGCTCGTGGCAGCAGGGGCACTCCCACGGCCGGAACGCCGGTGCGCCCTTCCGGGCGCTGGCCTTCCTCTCTTCCAGGAACTCGTTCACCACGTCCTGGGCGTCGTCCACCTGGTCCTCGGGCACGAGCACCTCGACCTTGGCCACCGCGCCATTCCCCGGCGGCGCCGGCACGACACCGTCGCTGACACGCGCCGGGATCTCCTCGGCCTCGAGCAGGCTGTAGAGCATCGCGGTTTCGGTCGCCGACCCGGCGTAGACGATGACCCAGGGCGCTGACGCCATAGGGCCAGAGCATAGCACGGAGGGCGAGCCGGTTCGCGGGCCAGGCCGCGAGCCAGGGCCAGGGGCCGCCCCTCCTGTCACGCCGCCGCGGCTTCCTGTGTCTTATGATCGGAAAGACACATGTCGAAATTCCGGAAGCGCCCGACCGAACCCGCCCCGAAGGGCTTCGTCGCCGCCGTGTGGCGGCGCCGCGAGCCGATCCTCTGGGCGCTGCTCGTCGTCTTTGCCGTCGCGACGCAGTGGCCGATGCTGAAGGGCTGGTACTACCGCGCCGCCGGGACGCCCGAGCCGCCGAACGGCATCCACTGGCAGACCAATTTCCAGACGGCGCTCGATCGGGCCAAGGCGCGGCACAGCCTGGTGCTCGTCGACTTCTCCGCCACCTGGTGCCCGCCGTGCCTGGCGATGAAGCACGACGTCTGGCCGAACGCGGACGTGACGGCGCTCGTGAAGAAGTCGTTCGTCCCGGTCTCGATCGACATCGACCACGACAACGGCCTGTCCGGCATGTACAACGTCTCGGGCATCCCCGCGGTGCTCGTGCTCGACGCCAGCGGCCGGGTGCTCCGCCGGCACGACGGCTACCTCCCGGTCGGCGGCATGCTGCAGTTCCTCGACCCCGCGAACGCCAACTGACGATGTAGAATCCCCTCGCGCGCGCCTCCGGCCAGGCCCGGCGCTCTCACGCGAGGGGAACATGACGCCACCAGCCGCCCGCTCCCGCCGGTCGTTCATCGCGTCGATGGGACTGCTCTCCGCGGTGCCGCTCTCCGCCTCGGCGTGGAGGACGGCGCCCGGGCTGCCGGCGGCCCAGGCCGGCCCGCGCCCGCAGGGCCTCGCCCTCCACGCCGACGACTTCCTCTTCGCGCGGGGGCTCGTCTACCTCCAGACGGGCTCGCTCGGCCCGACGCCGCGCCCCGTGATGGACCGGGCCATCGCCGCGTGGAAGCAACTCGAGGAGAACCCGGTCTTCTACGCCTACGGCCCGCAGGAGCAGGCCATGGAGGACACGCGCGCCAAGGTGGCGGCGCTCGTCGGGTGCGACACGGAGGAGCTGCTCGTCACGCGCAGCACGACCGAGGGGATGAACTGGGTGGCGCAGGGCCTCGGCCTGACGGCGGGGGACCGCGTGCTGACGACCGACCAGGAGCACCCGGGCGGCCGCGTGTGCTGGGATTACCTGGCCCGCAAGCACGGCGTCGGGATCGACGTCGTCGCCATCGCCCCCGGGGAGCGCGACGGCGGCGCGATCGTCGACCGGTTCGCGAAGGCGGTGACGCCGCGGACGCGCGTCTTCTCGTTCTCGCACCTGCTCACGAGCACCGGCCTGCGCATGCCGGTGGCCGCCCTGTGCGAGCTGGCGCGCCGCCGCGGCGCGCTGTCGGTGGTGGACGGCGCGCAGGCGGTCGGAGGCGTCGCGGTGGACGTGCGGGCCCTCGGCTGCGACGTGTACGTCTCGAGCGGCCACAAGTGGCTGCTGGCGCCGCCCGGCACCGGCCTCGTCTACCTGAACAAGGCCATCGGCCGCGCCGTCGATCCGATCCCGCTGCAGGCCGGCCGCCGCGTCTACTCGGCCTCGTCCGGCGTGACGAACATCCCCGGCGTCCTGGCGATGGCCACGGCCGTGGACTACGTCACGACGATCGGCGCCGCCCGGATCGAGCAGCACAACCTCGCGCTGCGCCGCCGCCTGTGGACGGCGCTCGAGTCGCTGCCGTCCCTGCGCATCGTCAGCCCGCCGGACGGCCCGCTCGCCTCGCCGATGCTCTCGTACGCCCTGCCGGACGCGGTGAAGGCCGACGACCTCTGCAACCGCCTCATGGCGCGCCACCGCGTGGTGGTCAAGATCGTGCCCGGCGAGTGGTTCAACGGCCACCGCATCTCGACGCACCTGTTCAACACGGACGAGGACGTGGACGCGCTGGCCGAGGCGCTGAAGGCCGAACTGGGGTGAGCCTAGTCCCTGTCCCTGTTCCCTCCCTCCACCATCTTCTCCGCCATCCCGTAGATCTCCGCCTGCTGGCGCAGGTACGACGCATCGCGAAGCCCGTTCCGCCGGGCCGCATCGGCGTGCAGCCGGTCGGCGAACATCGACAGCCGCGCCAGCGCGCCGAGCCGGCGGCTGTCGCGGTCGGGCCCCGAGGTGTCGAGCTGCGCCACGAGCGCCCAGATCTTCATCCCCTCCGCCGACGCGGCGGAGCGGTACGTGCGCGTGAAGGTCAGCTGGTCGGCGGTCACGCCGTTGTAGGCGGGCTGGAACATGTCGCGCAGGTCGGTGGCGAAGAGGTCGCCGATGTTGTTGGGCGGCAGGCCGAGCAGCAGCTCCTCGGTCTTCACGATCGACGCCGTGCTGTAGTGGCGCAGCGCCAGGCCCGGCCTGGCGTACGGGCTGACCACGACGAGCGGCGTCCGGTGCGGGTGGATGTGGTCGAGCGTCGCCTGCGCATCGTCCCAGGTGACGAAAATCGCGCTGCCCTCGCCCGTCTTCGGGTCGTAGTAGACCGGGCTGCGCATGATGTGCTCGACCACCATGCCGAGGGCGACGTCGCCGTCGGCCACCTGCATCGCCGGCGTCCGGTCGGTGATGTTCTTCGCGACGATCTGCCCCGTGTGGTCGTTCGGCTGGTAGATGTAGAAGAACTGCGGCAGCGTGCCCGCGGCCAGCATCCGGTCGAAGTCGCGGCAGAACTCCTCGGCGCGCCGCTGGTCCGAGATGTTGAAGTTGTAGCCCGGGTAGTTCGGGTCGAGCCGGGCTTCACCGTTGGCGTTCCGGCCGCCGAGGATGGCAAGGGCCGGGTTCTCCATGAAGAACGACTGGCCGAGGCCTCGCACCGGCGAGTCCACGTCGCCGCGGTTCCTGAGCGGCGACGTCAGCGGGAGCACCGGGAGGCCGGCCTGGCCGCTCGTCGGGTCGTTGAGCGTGGTCGGCGAACTGGAGCCGGTGTCGGTGCCGATGACGCGGAACATGTCGCCGTAGTCCTTGAACGACACGCCGTGGCGGGCGGCGTTGTTGAAGATGTAGCCCGACTCGGGGTAGTCCTCGGCGTCCATGTTCTTGTTGACCAGCAGGCCGCGCCCGGTCTTGTCGTTCAGCGTCTTCTCCGAGTAGTCGCTCGCCATGCCCGAGGCCGAGAACTGGTGCCCCGCGTCGCTCTCCTCGGCGTCGCTGTAGTAGTTGGCGGCGACGGCGAACCGCGCCGCCAGCGCCTGCAGGTTCTTCGACACGGGCGTGTATTGCGGGTCGGTGAACGAGGCGCCGGTGCTGTCCCGGTAGGTCAGGCTGGCGAACCGCCCGAACGACGACATGTTCCCCAGCATCGAGTCGAAGGTCTTGTTCTCGTGCAGGATGAAGAAGACGTGCGTGATCTTGCGCGCGGCCGCCCCGCCCTCCGGCACGACGCGCGTGTCCACGGCCGGCGCCACGCGGAAGTTCGCGCCGGGGACGGCGCGGCTGTCGGGGCGCGTCGAGGCGAGGTCGATCTTCTGGACGCTGCCGAAGATGTAGTTGCTGTCCACCTTGACCAGGCTCCCCGCCGTGCCCATCACCTTCGACGGCGGGGCGCTCCCGCCGGACGGGGAGAGGTCCTCGGCGATCCCCTTGGCGTTGGCGACGTACAGGAACCGGCCGTCGCGGCTCAAGTCCACGGCGGTCGGGTACCAGCCGGTGGGGATGCGGCCGAGGAGCCGCGGGGCCTCGGGCCGCGTCGTGTCGAGCACGGCCACCGAGTTGAGGCCGGCCTCGGCGACGTACACCCGCCGGCCGTCGGCCGACGCCACGATGGCGTTGGGCGCCGCGCCGTGCACGGCCGGATCGACGCCGGCCACCTTCACGGGCGACAGGTCCACGTCGCGGAGCTTCTCGACGGAGGCCTCCCCCGCCTTCGCGCCCGCCGCCGGGCCGACGCGGAGGATCCCGATGGCGTCGCTGTTCGACTTGGCGACGTAGAGGTAGCGCGGCTTCCCTCGGCCGACCAGCGCCGCCGCGCTCGGGTGCGTGTCGCCGACCTGGTTCAGCTCGTCGAGCGGCGCCCCGACGTAGATGGCGCGCTCGAAGGTCGCCCGGGCCCCGTCGCCGCCGGGCAGGTCCACGATCGACACCGACGAGGTCTTCGGCGCCGGGCCCTCCGTGTCGGTCTTCGGCACGAAGAAGCCGGCCGGACGATTGCCCGCGACGGGCGCGATCGACTCGAGCGTGCCGCCCGCCCCGTAGGTGGGGTTGGCGAACTTGTACTCGGTGACGCCCCAGTTGGAGACGAACGCCTGCAGGCCGTCGGCGCTCAGGGTGACGCCGTACGGGAAGTAGCCCACGGGCACGCGCCGGACCACCGCGAGCGACGAGGTGTCGATCACCGCCAGGCTGTTGTCGCCGTTGCACGCGACGTACAGGAACCGCCCGTCCTTGCCGAGCGCGAGGCCGGCCGGGAACGTCGTCGCGGCGCCGGCCGCGCGGTTGAAGCCGGTCGGCACCGGCGGCTTGTTCCCCGCCGCGTCGGCCGCGTTCAGCGCGGCCCCGGGCCGGTAGTGCGACACGAACCCCCGGTCGGCCGGCGTGATCGGCTCGATGGCGACGCGGCCCGCCGCACGGATCCAGCCCGTCGCCGACAGCGTGAACCGCTTGACGTCGTTGTCGCCGCCGCCCGAGGCCCAGACGGTGTACGGCCCGCGGCCGGTCACCTCGAGGCCGATGAAGAACCGGCCCACCTGGTGGATGCGCGACACCACCGTCATCGTCGCCGTGTCGATGACCGACAGCGAGTAGCCGACGGTATTCCCGGGGTCGTGCTGCGCCGGGAACGACGCCGGATAGTCGTTGTCGTTGGTCGTCACGAGGAACTTCCCGTCCGGCGTCAGCCGCACGCCGAGCGGGTTCATCCCGACCTGCACGCTCCGGCCGGCCGGCACGACGATCCGCCCGTTCGGCAGCACGCCGTGGTAGTAGTCGCCGCCGAACTGCCTCGGCCCGGCGAACCGCTCGGCGCCGCCGCGATCGGCCGCCGCCGACCCGTACACGGGCGAGACGACGCGGCCCCAGGTGTCGCGGGTGATCGGGGCCTGCCCGGCAGGCGGGGCACCCGTCCCGGCAATCGCGAAGGCCAGCAGCGACAGGCCGGCGAAGAGCAGGGTCGAGGTGGTGTGTCGCGTCATGCCCTGATTGTCGCCCGATCCCGGCCGCCGCCGCCAGCCGGGCCATGCTATTCTTGGATATCGAGAGGCGTTGGAGTTCGCCTTCAACCGCCCGGGCCCGCCGGCCCGGGAAGATGACTCCTACGAGCGCGCGCTCGCGGGAGTTCCCGCCCGACCGGGTCTCCCGCCGCGTGCATGCTGGTTCGGAATCGTCGCCGCGGGGGTGTGCCCGGCGGCCGACCGCTTGCCGTCACCGGGAGATGCCGTGACCCGTTATGCCATGATTGCCGTCGGCGGCGCGCTCGGCGCGCTGGCCAGGTACGCGCTGGGCGGCCTGGTCCAGGAGTTCGCCGGCGCCCGCTTTCCGTACGGCACGCTCGTCGTCAACGTCAGCGGCTGCCTGGTGATGGGCGTCGTGATGACGCTGCTCACCGAGCGGGGCGTCGTCCACCCCAGCTGGCGGTTCCTGGTGCCGATCGGCTTCATCGGCGCCTACACGACCTTCTCGACGTTCGAGTACGAGACGTTCCGCGCCCTCGAGCAGGGCGGCTGGCTGATCGCGCTCGCCAACGTGATGGTGAGCGTCGGCGCCGGCTTCGCGGCCGTCGCCGCCGGCGTCCTCGGCACGAGAGCGCTGCTCTAGAGGGGCAACCGATGCTGAAACAAGGCCCGGCGAGGCGAGTGACCGTGTGCGTCGGAGAGGACCTGCAGCACCGCGGCGAGCCGCTCTACCTCGCCGTGCTCAACTTCCTCTTCTACCGCGGCGTCTCTGGCGCGACGGTCACGAAGGGGATCGCGGGGTTCGGCGCGGATCACAAGCTCAGGACGAACCGGATCCTGCGCCTGGCCGAAAACCTGCCGGTCCGCATCGAGTTCGTGGAGGAGGCCGGCAAGGTCGAGGCGCTGCTGCCGAAGCTGTGCGAGCTGGTGGGGCCCGGCGTCATCGACATCCAGGAGACGACCGTCGTCAAGCCGCCGATGGGCGAGGCGGCGCCCGAGCCGCCGCGGGCGGCCATCGAAGGGCGCGCCAAGCTGATGCGCATCTATATCGGCGAGGACGACCGGTGGCACGGCAAGCCGCTCTACGAGGCCATCACCGAGAGCCTGCGCGCCAACGACCTCGCCGGCGCCACGGTCTACCGCGGCATCCACGGCTACGGCGCGCACCGGCGCTACCACAAGGAGAAGCCGCTCGCCATGTCGCGCGACCTCCCCATCATGCTCGCCGTCGTGGACGAGGAGCGGAAGATCCGGGACTACCTCCCCGTGCTCGAGGACCTGGTCCAGGAAGGGCTGGTGGTGCTGTCGGATGTGGACGTGATCCGCTACACGCACCGGGTGCACACGGAGGGCGCATGAAGCTGGTGGGCCGCGCGAAGCTCGTCCGCATCCACTTCGGCGAGAACGACCGGTGGAACGGCCGGCCGCTCTACGAGGCGATCGTCGAGGAGGCCCGGCGCCAGGACCTGGCCGGCGCCACCGTGTACCGCGGCATCGAGGGCTACGGCGCCAGCACCCGCATCCACCGCAAGCACTTCCTCACCTCGTCGGACCTGCCGATCATGGTGTCGATCGTGGACGAGGAGGAGAAGATCCGGCGCTTCCTGCCGCACCTCGAGGCGATGGTGAAGGAGGGGCTGGTGGCCGTCTCCGACGTCGAGGTGATCCGCTACGTCCACCGCGCAGGGGGCGCGCCGGACGGGGAACCCGGCGCGGGCGGGGGCGGGCAGAAAGCCTGAGCGGTCCGCCGGGCCCGGCGCCCGGTCGAGGTGAAGGCCGTGAACGAAGCCGCCGAACAGCGAGTCGTGGGGCCGGTCGCCGCCGAAGGCCACGCGCGCCTGCGCGTCCTCGGCGACGTGGCCGCCGAGCTGGGGTCGGGCCTGGTCGCGCGCGACGCGGCCGAACTGGCCGGCCGCATCGCCGAGGGGCGGTTCTTCGTCGCCTGCGTCGGCCAGTTCAAGCGGGGCAAGTCCACGCTGCTCAACGCGCTGGTCGGCCGCGCCGTGCTGCCGACCGGCGTCGTCCCGGTCACGGCGGTCGTCACGATCCTCCGGCACGGCCCGGGCGTCGAGGCGCACGTCACGCTGCTCGACGGCGGGCGCCTCACGGTGGACCCCGCCACGCTGGCCGAGTACGTCTCGGAGGCGGGCAACCCGGGCAACCGCAAGGGGGTGGCCGCCGTCGAGGTGCGCCTCCCCTCGCCCCTGCTCGAGCGCGGGCTCTGCCTGGTGGACACGCCCGGGATCGGGTCGGTGTTCGCCTCCAACTCCGAAACCACCCGCGCCTTCGTGCCCCAGGTGGACGCGGCGCTCGTCGTGGTCGGCGCCGACCCGCCGATTTCGGGGGACGAGCTCGACCTGCTGCAGCAGGTGGCCTCCGGCGTCGAGCACGTCATCGTCGTCCTGAACAAGTCGGACCGCGTCAGCGACGCCGAGAGCCGCGAGGCGGCGGAGTTCGCCCTCCGCGTGATCGAGCGGCGGATCGGCCGGGACGCCGGCCCGATCTACCGGGTCAGCGCGGTCGAGCGCGCGGCGGGCGCGCCGACGCGCGACTGGGACGCCCTCGAAGCGCGCCTGGCAGACCTGGCGACGCGGTCGGCGGCCGTCGTCGCGGCGGCCGCCGAGCGGGGCGTGGCGCGGGTGGCCCGGGACCTGCGGCGCGAGATCGACGAGCGGCGGAACGCGCTCGCGCGCCCGATCGAGGCGACCGAGCGGCGGCTCGAGTCGCTGCGCCGGGCGATCGCCGACGCCGACATCGCGCTGCGCGAGCTGGCGGCGCGGATGCGCGTCGAGCACGTGGCGCTGGCGGAGCGCTTCGACGCGCTGCGCGCCGGCTTCCTCGCCGGGGAGGGCCCCGCCGCCCGCCGGGACCTCGAGCGCGTGGCGCGCGAGGCGGCGTGCCCGCGCGGACCCGCCTGCCGCACGGCGGTCATCGATCTCGCGCACGACCTCGCGCGGGAGCGCGTCACCCGGTGGATCGGCGAGATCGAGCCGCAGGCCGAGGCGCTCTACCGGGAGGCCGTCGCCCGATTCGTCGCGCTCGCCAACGAGTTCGCCACCCGCCTCGCCCCCGGCGGCCCCTCCGACGACGCCCCCGACGCCCTGGCGCGCGACGAGTTCGTCGTCGAGCGCGGGTTCCGCGAGGAGGCGCGGTTCTTCTTCACGAGCCTGCTGACGGTGGCCGAGCCCGGGTTCTGGGCGTGGGCGCTCGACCGGGTCAGGCCCCGCGAGGCGGTGCTGCGGTCGTCGGTCCGGCAGGCCGCGGGCTATCTCGATCGCCTGATGGCCACCAACAGCGCCCGGATGGCCAACGACCTGGCGGCCCGCGTCGAGGAGAGCCAGCGGCGGCTCGCGTCGGAGATCCGCGGGCGGCTGTCGCGCCTGGTGGGGAGCGCCGAGCGCGCGGCCGAACGGGCCCGGGCCAGCCAGGCGTCCGGCGCCGAGGCGGTGCAGGCGGAGATGGCGCGGCTCGACGGGCTGCTGGCGCTGGTGGACGGCGAGGCCGGCCGGATTTGCTTTCACTCTGAAACATCTACTTTCACATCGCAATTACGCCAGGCCTTCGCCCGCCGAGGCCTTCGCCCGTAACTGGCGGGCGCACGGGACTTGCGGGCCGCGCCGCGCGCGGCGGGCCTGGCCCGAACCTTGCCCTTCCCTCCCAGGAACGGACCGCAAGGGAGGCTCATCATGCAACTGGACCTTCAGGGCAGCGCGGTGGCCGGACGCGCGGCAGTGCGGCGCCACGTGGAGCAGCGCGCGCTCTTCGAGTTCGCCCGGTACGGCGAGCGGGTCGCCACGGTTCGGATGCGCGTCGTGGAGCGGCCGCCCTCCTCGGCGCACCGGTACCACTGCGGCGTCGCCGTCACGCTCGTCCAGGACGACGGGGCGCCGACGCACGTGCTCTCGCGGTCGGAGGGCGACGACGCCTTCCGGCTGATCGAGGCGGTGCTGGCCCGGGCGTCCTCTCTCGCCGGGGGCGAAATCGAGCGGGCGGCGGCCGCGCAAGCGGCCCGCGAGCAGTGGATGGCGGCGGCCGAGGGCGGTCCCCGGAAGGCGTCGTGAGGCCGTAACCGCCCCGCCCGGACGCGGAATGCGCCGGCGGGTGGATCGCGCGGCGGCATTTCATGGTGAAATGACCGCAGCAGGTTCCGCCCGAAGGTGACCATGACACGCCACCGGGTCCAGACGCTCGACGAGATCTTCGACTTCCGGCCCGACGAGGGGCTCATCCGCCTGCACGACCAGCGGGTGGTGATCCTCAGCGCGGCGGCGATGGGGCTGCTGCGCAAGGAGCTGGTGCAGACGCTCGGCGTCGACAGCGCCCGCCGCCTGCTGCTCCGCTTCGGCTTCGCCGACGGCTACCACGACGCCATCAACCTCCGCGACCAGTTCACCGGGGACGACCCGGTCGAGTACGTCCGGGCCGGCGCGACGATCCACACGCTCGAGGGGATCGTGAAGGCGTCGCTCGATCGCGTGGAGTTCGACGCGGCCAGCGGCGCCTTCGAGGCCGAGCTGATCTGGCTCCACTCCTACGAGGCCGAGCAGCACCTGGAGCACTACGGCCGGAGCGAGCAGCCGGTCTGCTGGAGCCTCGTCGGCTACGTGAGCGGGTACGCCAGCGCCGCGCTGGCGCGCGAGGTTTACTTCCGCGAGCGGCAGTGCATCGGCCAGGGGCATCGGCGGTGCGCGCTCGTGGGGCGGCACGCGGCCGGGTGGAAGGACGACCTCGCGGCGCTGCGGTTCGACTACCAGGGGGCGGACCTCGGCGCCGAGGTCGAGCGCCTCCGGATCGCGGCGCGCCGCCAGCGCCAGGAACTGGCGGCCCGCGAGCGGGCGCTCGTCCGCCGCGAGCGCGAGGTGGACGCCGTCCGGCAGCGGATCGCGGCCGACCTGGAGCGCCAGCGGTTCGTCATCCGGAGCCAGGCGATGCGCGCCGTCGTCGAGCTGGCCTCCCGCGTGGCGCCGCTCGACACGACCGTGCTCGTCACGGGCGAGAGCGGGACGGGCAAGGAGGTCGTCGTCCGCCTGATTCACGGGCACAGCGCGCGGGCGCGGGGGCCGCTCGTCTCGGTGAACTGCGCCGCGCTCACCGAGACGCTCCTCGAATCGGAGCTGTTCGGCCACGTGCGCGGCGCGTTCACCGGCGCCGTCCGCGACAAGCCCGGGCTGTTCGAGGTGGCCTCCGACGGGACGCTCTTTCTCGACGAGGTCGGCGAGATCGCGCCGGCTCTCCAGGCCAAGCTGCTCCGCGCCCTGCAGGAGGGGGAGATTCGCCGCGTCGGCGGCGAGCGGGCGATCAAGGTCCGGCCCCGGATCATCGCCGCGACCAACCGCGACCTGCGGGCGCGCGTGGCCGAGGGCGCCTTCCGCGAAGACCTCTACTTCCGGATCGCGGCGTTCGTCATCGGGCTGCCGCCGCTGCGCGAGCGGCCGGAGGACGTGCCGCCGATGGCGCACGAGTTCCTGCGGCGGACGTGCGAGCGCCTGGGAAAGAGCGTCAGGACGATCACGCCGCGCGCCATGACGGCGCTGGCGGACTACGGCTGGCCGGGCAACGTGCGGGAGCTGGAGCACGCGGTCGAGCGCGCCGTGATCCTCGCGCGGACGACCGCGCTCAGGGCGGAGGACCTTCCCCACGAGATCACCAGCGAGGCCGGGCCGGCGCCGGCCGCCCGCTCGGGCCTCGACCTGCGCGCGACCGAGCGGGCGCTGGTGGG
>JAJXZZ010000374.1 GCA_021779795.1 Acidobacteriota bacterium
CACGGTCATCGGCGTGGTCAGCAGCGTCGGCGACATCGCGCCCTACCTCGAGAAGGGGCGGGCCTGGATGGCCCTGTCGATCCCGGTGCGGTACGGGCAGACGGTGGGCTCGGGCGCGCCGGCAGTCGTGCAGGTGGTGGCCGACGGGACCGACGCCAACTCCACGACGATCGCCGTCGGGTACGCCACCAGCCTGGTGGCCGGCTACGCGCAGGACCTGGTGGCGTCGCGCTTCACGGGGCGGAGCCTGCCCGCGGGGCTGCAGGCCGACGTGCGCGTGTGGTTCAACCCGCAGCTCGAGAGCAAGGACTTCATGATCCCGGGCGTGCTGGCCCTCCTGCTGATCGTGATGACGGTGGTGCTGGCGTCGATGGGCATCGTGCGCGAGAAGGAGCTGGGCACGCTCGAGCAGCTCAACGTCACGCCGCTCCGCCGGTGGGAGCTGATCGTCGGCAAGCTGCTGCCCTACGGCCTGATCGGCATCGTGGACGTCTTCCTCGTCGTCGGCGTCGCCATCTTCTGGTTCCGCGTGCCGCTGCTCGGGAGCTTCGGCCTGCTGTTCGCGCTGACCCTCGTCTTCCTGCTCAGCACGCTGGGCCTCGGGCTGTTCGTCTCGACGATCTCGCAGAACCAGCAGCAGGCCATGATGGCGTCGGTGTTCTTCTTCGTGACGCCGATGATCTACCTGTCGGGGTTCGTCTTCCCGATCGAGAACATGCCGGCCGTCATCCAGCCGCTGACCTACCTCATCCCGCTGCGGTACTACCTCGTGATCGTGCGCGGGATCTTCCTGAAGGGCGTGGGCCTCGACGTGCTGTGGCCGCAGGCTCTCGCCCTGCTGGCGTGGGGGCTCGCGATCCTGGGCCTGGCCACGCTCAGATCGACGAAGCGGGCGGCGTGACGGGTTGGAAGGTTGGAAGGGCCCCTTCCAACCTTCCGCCAGCTACTTGATCTCGGACGTGCACTGCGGGCAGCGCGTCGCCTTGATCGGGATCGTCGAGGCGCAGTACGGGCACTCCCTGGTCGTCACCGCCGGCGCCGGGGCGGGCGCCCGCATCCGGTTCATCTGCTTGATGAGCAGGAAGATCGCGAAGGCCACCAGCAGGAAGTCGATGCAGGTGTTGATGAAGATGCCGTAGTTGAGCGTGACGGCACCGGCCTTCTTCGCCTCGTCGAGCGTGGCCATGGTCGGCCCCGACAGCGTGACGAACAGGTTGTTGAAGTTCACCTTGCCGAGCAGCAGGCCGAGCGGCGGCATCAGGATGTCGGAGACGAACGAGCTGATGATCTTGCCGAAGGCCGCGCCGATGATGATGCCGACGGCCATGTCGACCACGTTGCCCTTCATCGCGAATTCTTTGAATTCCTTCAGCATCGCAACCTCTTCTCCCTTCCGGGAACGGGCAGGTGTGAACGCGCCGGTGGCGGATGCCGTAGTGTGGCAAACAAGCCGATCGGTTGTCCAGCGCCGCCGCCGGGGCGGGTGGGGGCTCGAGGAGGGAGTCGGGGCGGGAGCCTCGGGATCGATGGCGAAGGGGCCGTCTGTCAGCCCGGCCCCTTCGCCTGGAACATCAGCGGCCGATCTGCACGTCCCCCGAGAACGTCTTGAGGTGAATCCGGTTCTGCCCGCCGCCGCCGATGGCGCCCAGCAGGTGCCCCTTGCGCTGCTCGGCGACGGTCAGCGGCGCCTCGCTCGTCAACCGGCCGCTGAACGAGTCGAAGTCCAGCCCCGCGCGCGCGCCGTCCGGCACCCGAAGGCCGATCCGGCCCGAGAAGGTCTGGAGGTCGAGGTCGGGCGACGTGGCGCCCGGCGCCAACTGCACGTCGATGGCCCCCGAGAACGTCGTCGCGCGGATGCGGGCCGGCCCGCCCTCGACGTCCACGTTGCCCGAGAACGTCTTGATCCGCTGCTGCCCGGCCACGCCGCGGACGTGCACGCCGCTGCTGAAGGCCTTGACCTCGAGCTGCGCCCGCCGAGGCACGGTGATGTCGAAGTCGGTCCTGACGACGTTGTCGCGGCCGGGGCTCCAGCCGGCCTCCTTCTCGTTGGCCTGAATGACCACCGAGGACCCGTCGGCCTGGATGTCGAGCTTGACGCGGTCGAGCTTGTCGCGCGACGCCGTGCGCACGGCGTCGATGGTGACGTCGTTGACGTCGGCGCCGACGATGCGGATGTCGCCGGAGAAGTTGTCGAGTGTCACCGTCCCGCCCGGGCCGAGCGGCACGACCTTGTGCACGCGCTCGGTGTCCTGGGCCGACACCAGCGCCGGCAGCGCGAAGGCCAGCAGGGCGACGACGGCCGTCGTATGAATGCGTCTCATCGGGCCTCTCCTTCCACTATTGTCATAGACGGAAGTCGAGGCGCCTCCGTTGCCCGACCACGGATGAACAGGTGGGTGTGGAAGATCGACGCCCTCGGAAGAGGCGCGTGGGGCCAAGGCGGCGGGCCTCGCGCGGCCCCGGGTCGGGAGCCGCTTCACTTCTTCTTCGCCGCGTCGAGGTCGATGACGCCGGCGTAGATCGCCATGCCGACGACGGCGTCGATGCCCCTGGCGTCGAGGGCGTCCACCTCCGCCTGCGAGGTGACCCCGCCGGCGGCCGAGAGGCGGTGCGCGGTGGCGGCGCGGATCGCCTCGACCGCCGCCATGTCGATCCCCTGCATCAGCCCCTCGCGATCGACGTCGGTGTAGAGGAACTCGTCGCAATAGGGCTCGAACGCCTTCATCGCCTCGGCCGGCGTGACCGTGAGCGTCGTCCGCCAGCCGTGGGTCACCAGGCGCCCCGCGCGCGTGTCCACCGCGATCACGATCTGCTCGCGGCCCACGGCGTCACAGACCTTCGCGGCGAACGCGAGATCCGGCCGGCCTTCCTTGAAGAGCGCGGTGCTGAGGATGATCTTGTTCGCCCCGGCGTCGATCACCTCGCGGGCGCGGTCCACCGAGCGGATGCCGCCTCCCACCCGGCAGGCGAGCTTCACCGACACGCGCCGGACCAGCTCGTTGTTGTCCCCCGATCCCATGGCGGCGTCCAGATCGATGATCTGGACCATCGGGAAGCCCTGGAAGCGGCGGACCCAGCGGAACACGTCCGACGTCTCGATGGCCACCTTGTCGCCCTGGACGAGCTGGACGGCCTTTCCGCCCTTGAGGTCGATGCTGGGAATGAGCATGCGGCGCCTGCCTGAGGTTCCCTAGCATCGCACCCGAGCGCCCCCGCCGGCAAGACGTTCTACCGGTAGTGGCTCACCGCCACCGGCCCGAGCCGCATCATCCCGTCCATGAACGCCCGCAAGTCGAACGCCGGGCCGGACTTCCGCCGCGCCTCGTCGTACACCGCGCGCATCTCGCGGTAACCCAGGTAGTAGGTCGTCAGCTGCACCGGGCTCGTGATGCTGCGCATCCACATGTTGGCGGCGAGCTGGTCGCCCTGAGA
>JAJXZZ010000375.1 GCA_021779795.1 Acidobacteriota bacterium
CTGCGCGGCCTCATCGACCAGTTCAGGCGCGCCGAGCGGGCCGCCGCACGCGACGGCGTGACGTTCGCCGAGGCCATGCGCCTCGTGTCGGGCGTCGGGGCCGGCGCCGAAGGCGAAGCCGACGACGACGAGCGCGCCTGGTCCGGCGTAGCGGCCGGCCCGTGGCTCGCCGGCGTGCTGCGCTCGCTGCGCGGCCCCGAGTCGCTCGCGGCCTCGGACCCCGGCGGCGCGCTGCGCGGCACGCTCCGGCCCTACCAGCAGGTCGGCGTGCGGTGGCTCCACCTGCTGTCGTCGCTGGGGCTCGGCGCCTGCCTGGCCGACGACATGGGGCTCGGCAAGACCATCCAGGTGATCGCCCTCCTGCTGCTCGCGGACCGCGAGCGTGGCGCGCGCCCAGGCGCCGCGCGGCGGCCGAGCCTGGTCGTGGCGCCCGCGTCCCTCCTGGCAAACTGGGCGGCCGAGGTCGAACGCTTCGCGCCGACCCTTTCGGTGCTGGTCGCGCACCCGTCGGCGATGCCGCCCGACGCGCTGAAGGCGCTCGACGGGCCGAAACTGAGCGACGCGGATCTCGTCGTCACGACCTACGGCGCCATTCGGGCGCTGCCCGGGCTGTCGGCGTGTCGCTGGAACCTCCTGGTCCTGGACGAGGCGCAGGCCATTAAGAATCCGGGGGCGAAGCAGACGCGCGCGGTGAAGGGGCTGCAGGCGCGGGCCCGAATCGCGCTGACCGGGACGCCGATCGAGAACCGCCTCGGCGACCTGTGGTCGATCTTCGACGTCATCAACCCGGGCCTCCTCGGATCGGCGAAGCAGTTCACCGCGCTCACCAGGCGGCTGGCGGCGCGGCCGCACAACGCGTACGGCCCGCTCCGCGACCTCGTGCGGCCGTATCTCCTCCGCCGGATGAAGACCGACCGCGCGATCATCTCGGACCTCCCCGAGAAGACCGAGGTCAACGCCTACTGCCTGCTGAGCCGGACGCAGGCGGCGCTCTACGAGCAGGCCGTGCGGGACCTGCGCGAGCGGCTCGCGACGGCCGACGGCATCGAACGCCGGGGCGTGGTGCTGGCGTCGCTCATGCGGCTCAAGCAGATCTGCAACCACCCGTCGCAGTGGCTGGGGGATGGGGCGTGGCGGGCGGCGGACAGCGGCAAGTGGGCGCGCCTCGCCGAAGTGGCCGACGAAATTGCCGCGCGCCAGGAGAAGGTGCTCGTGTTCACCCAGTTCCGCGAGGTCACCGAACCGCTGGCCGCCCATCTCGGCGGGGTGTTCGGGCGGCCCGGGCTCGTCCTCCACGGCGGGACGCCGGTTCGGGCGCGGCGCGACATGGTCAGGCGGTTTCAGGAGGACGAGCGCACGCCGTTCTTCGTCCTCTCGCTCAAGGCGGGCGGCAGCGGCCTCAACCTGACGGCCGCGTCGCACGTGGTACACTTCGACCGCTGGTGGAACCCCGCGGTGGAGGACCAGGCCACCGACCGCGCGTTCCGGATCGGCCAGGCGCGAAACGTCATGGTGCACAAGTTCGTGTGCCGGGGCACGGTCGAGGAGCGGATCGACGAGCTCGTCGCGTCCAAGCGGGGCCTGGCCCGGGACGTGCTCGAAGGGGGCGCGGAACTGCCCCTCACCGAAATGAAGGACGACGAACTCCTGCGGCTGGTGGCCCTGGACCATCGCGCCGCGAGCAGCGAGGCATGATGGCGAGACGACGCCGGTCCGCGGCCCGATACAGCCGGTTCGACGACTACGGCGGCGGCGACTGGGGCGGATGGGCGCCGTACGTGCCGGTGGCCGCCCGCAAGGCGAATGCGGCGCGCGCCGCGGCTCGCCTGAAGAAGTCGGGCCGCGAGGTGTCGCCGGTCACCATCAAGGGGTTGAAGATCGCCACCACCTTCTGGGGCAAGGCGTGGTGCGACAACCTGGAGCGCTACTCGGATTACGCCAACCGCGTGCCGCGCGGGCGAACCTACGTCCGCAACGGGTCGGTGATCGACCTGCAGATTGGCGCGGGCCGCGTGGAGGCGCTCGTGAGCGGGTCGGAGGTGTACCGCGTCGCCCTCGACGTGACGCCGGTGCCCGCGCGCCAGTGGAAGGCGATCCGCGCGCGCTGCGCGGGCGGCATTGCCTCGCTCGTGGAACTGCTGCAGGGGCGCTTCTCGCAGGGCGTCATGGCGCACCTCTGCGAGCAGCGCACGGGGCTGTTCCCGACGCCGAAAGAGATCGGGTTCAGCTGCTCGTGCCCCGATTCGGCCTGCATGTGCAAGCACGTCGCGGCGGTGCTGTACGGCGTCGGCGCGCGCTTCGACCACCAGCCCGAGCTGCTGTTCCGTCTCCGCCAGGTGGACGAGCAGGACCTGGTGGCGGGCGCCGCCGCGGCCGCGCCGCTGTCGGTCAGCGCGCCCGACTCGGGCAAGGTGCTGCGCGACGATGACCTGGCCGGGATCTTCGGGGTGGAGCTGACGTCGGCCGAGGTCCCGGCACAACCAGCCGCGGCGGCGCCGGCAGCCAAGGCGGCGCGCGGACGTCGCGCGAAGGCGCCGACCGCCGCGGCGCCCGTGAAGCGGCCCGGCGGCGCGGGCCGCGTGCGCGCCAAGACGGAACCGGCCCGGACGGCGGCGCCGAAGGCGAAGCCCGCGAGGCCGAAGCCGAAGGCCCGGCGCGCCGCGAAGAAACGACGGACGATGACCGCGGAAGAACGGGCAGCCGCGGCCGAGCGCATGCGACGCTACTGGGCGGAGAGGCGGAAGCGGAGGTGAGGCGGGAGCTCACCCTCCCGCGCTCACAGCTGCGCCTGGATGTCTTCGACCGTGATCACCAGCGCGCCTCGCGCCCAGGGGAATGCCGCCTTGACCGTGTCGGCCACTTCGCCCGTGGACACGATCTTCGCCGACCCGGTGATCAGGTAGCCCTGCCCCGGGCTACGTGTCCCCTGCACCTTGCGCGACGCGACGAGCAGCTGGATCCGGCCGTTCTTCCTCAGGTTCTCTTCCGTCTTGCGATAGATCCCCACGGGCAGGACGATCGTGTCCGCCTCGATGCCGAGCTTTCGCATGTAGTCTCCCCAATTGCCGACCACGTGCGGGCCGTCGTCGCCGTGGGTGACGATCGCCACGAATTCGGCCGCTTCACAGACCTCGAGGCAGTTGCCTTCGATCCTTGCCATTGAGTCGCCTCCTGCGGGACGGCCCGCTTCGCGCCGCAGCCGTCGGTTGCAGACTTCAGCAGGCGAACACGAGGGCTTACGCGCCCGTCGAATCCCGCCAAGCCTGGATTGATGCTCAAGCTGATGGTACGCCATCGGAGGAAGCTCGTGCCACCGCGCCTCGAAGCCGTAGGCGCCGAACGCGGCGAGGCGGAGCCGGAAGGGTCGTGTGGAGGGATGCTGACAGGTTTGCTCGCGGGGCGCGCGACAGATCG
>JAJXZZ010000376.1 GCA_021779795.1 Acidobacteriota bacterium
GGCGCGCGCTGACGGCCTCCGGCCACGCAGCGGCGCCCCGCCGCGCAACTTCGGACTTCGGATTTCGCACGTTGAACTTCTCGCTCTGAACTTCGGACTTCGTACTTCGGACTTCGTACTTCGCACTTGGCCGCTTCATTGGAGGTTCCTCATGCCGCAAGTGGTGTTCACGCTCGGCGACGACGTGTCGACCGACGCGATTTATCCGGGGCGCTTCATGGCCACGGTCCTGCCGACCGAGACGCCCCAGTTCGCCTTCGCCGACTACACCGACTTCAACACCCGGCTGAAGGCCAAGCAGGTGCCGCCGGGCAGCGTCGTCGTCGCCGGCGCCAACTTCGGCTGCGGGTCGTCGCGCGAGCAGGCGGCCTCGACGCTCAAGGGGCACGAGCTGACGATCATCGCCAGGGGATACGCGCGGATCTTCCTGCAGAACTCCGCCAACCTCGGCCTGCGCACGATCATCTGCCCCGACATCGACGCCGCCGACGGGCACGAGCTGGAGATCTCGGCCACCGAGGTCGCCAACAAGACGACGGGCCGGACCTTCAAGGTGGTGCCGCTGCCCAAGGCCCGGCAGGACATCATCGACGCCGGCGGCCTCATCGCCTACACGCGCCAGCGCCTGCTGCAGAAGCACGGCAAGGCGTAGGTCGCACGCGCCGCACCGCGCAGAAAAGGCGGGCGGGGCGCCGCACGGCGCCTCGCCCGGATCATCATGTCCGAACTCATCATCCACGAAGTCGGGCCCCGCGACGGCCTCCAGATCGAGAAGACGACCGTCCCGACCGAGCAGAAGATCGCCTGGATCGACGCGCTCATCGCCTCGGGCGTGGACGTCGTCCAGGTCGGGTCGTTCGTCCACCAGCAGAAGGTGCCGCAGATGGCGGACACCGACGCGCTGTTCACCCACTACGCCCAGCCGGGCCGCCGCCCGGCGCGCACGAGGCTGTCGGGCCTCGTGCTCAACGAGAAGGGCATGGAGCGCGCCTTCAAGTGCGGCGTCGACTTCCTCTGCATGGGCGTGTCGGCCTCCGACACCCACAGCCGCAAGAACACCGGCATGAGCACGACCGAGGCCGCCGACCGGATCGTCGCGATGGCGAAGGCCGCGCGCGACGCCGGCGCCACCGTGCAGGTGTCGGTGCAGTCGGCCTTCGGCTGCGGCTTCGAGGGGGTCGTCCCCGAGCCGCGCGTCCTCGACCTCGTCCGGCGGTTCGTGGACGAGGGGCTGCTCACCGTCAGCCTCGCCGACACCGCCGGCCACGCGAACCCCGCGCAGGTGGAGCGGCTGTTCGGCGCCGTCCGGGCGCTCGACCCGCGCGTCGAGTGCGCGTGCCACCTGCACGACACGTACGGCTTCGGCCTGGCCAACGCCTACGCCGCGCTGCGCGCCGGCGTCGTGTCGTTCGAGTCGGCGTTCGCCGGCCTCGGCGGCTGCCCGTTCACCGCCGTCACCGGCGGCAACGTGTGCACCGAGGACTTCGTGCACCTGATCCAGCGGATGGGGCTCAGGCCCGACGTCAGGCTCGATCGGCTCATCGATCTCGCGAAGGACGCCGCCCGGTTCTTCGGGCGCGACATGGCGGGGCGCGTGTACAAGACGGGGCCGGTCCCGACGATCGCGCCGGCCGGGGCGTAACCATCATCACGACGAGGCACTCATGAAACTCCTGGACGGCATCCGGGTGCTGGACATGACCAATGTCCTGGCGGGGCCCTTCGCCACGCTGCACCTCGCGCTGGCCGGCGCGGAGGTCATCAAGATCGAGAACCCCGAGGGGGGCGACCTCGCCCGCAAGCTGGGCAACGTGCCCGAGCTGAACCAGCAGCTGATGGGCACCTCCTTCCTCGCGCAGAACACCAACAAGAAGTCGCTGACGCTCAACCTGAAGGCGCCCGAGGCGAAGGCGATCTTCCGCAAGCTGCTCGCCACCTCGGACGTGCTGGTCGAGAACTTCCGGCCCGGCGTGCTGGCGCGCCTCGGGTTCCCGTGGGAGGAGCTGCACGCCGCCTACCCGCGGCTCGTCTACTGCGCCATCTCGGGCTTCGGCCAGACCGGGCCCGACGCCGAGAAGCCGGCCTACGACCAGATCATCCAGGGGCTGAGCGGCGTGATGGCGATCAACGGCGACGAGCGGCTGAACCCGCTGCGCGCCGGCTTCCCGGTGTGCGACACGGTCGGCGGCCTCAACGCCGCCTTTGCCGTCATGGGCGCGCTCTACGGCCGCGAGCGCACCGGCCGCGGCCAGATGATCGACGTCGCCATGCTCGACTCGATCATGCCGCTGCTCGGCTGGGTCGCCGCCAACTGGCTGATCGGCGGCAAGCCGCCGCAGCTGCTCGGCAACGACAACATGACGGCCGCCCCGTCGGGCTCGTTCCGCACGGCCGACGGCTACATCAACATCGCCGCCAACGAGCAGAAGCAGTGGGAGGCGCTCTGCGACGTGCTCGGCGTGCCCGAGCTGACGACCGACGAGCGGTTTCAGAAGCGCGACGTGCGCAAGGCCAACCGCAAGGCGCTCACGCCGCTCATCGAGGCCAAGCTCACCGCGCAGCCGACGGCCTGCTGGACCGAGCGGCTGAACGCGAAGGGGATCCCGTCGGGCGAGATCCTCACGCTGCAGGCCGCGCTCGCGCAGCCGCAGGTCGCCCACCGCGGATCGATCCAGGAGATCGTCGAGCCGGGCATCGGCCCGCTCAAGCTGTTCAACCTGACGGCGAAGTTCTCGGAGACGCCCGGCAGCCTCGACTCGCCGCCGCCCCGCCTCTCGGCCCACACGGACGAGATCCTGAAGGGCCTCGGCTACGGCGAGGACGAGGTGAAGGGGCTCAGGGAGAAGAAGGTGATCTGAACGGCCTCGGGCGTCGGGCCTCGGGCCGTGTCACACGTGACACGCGAGACGCGCCCTGAAAGCCGGGGTCCGAAGCCTGACGCCTACAGCAACGCCTCGACGTCGTCGCCCTCAACATCCGCCGACGCCGCCCGGCAGGCTTCCTCGAGCATGCCGGGCGGCAGCACCCCGGCATCGGTGATGACGCCCGACACCAGGTCGGCCGGCACGCGCTCGAAGACGGCGTTGCGCACGGCGACGCCCGGCGGCGGGGCGTCCCAGATCTCGCGCCCGTCGCGCTCCGCGACCTCGAGCAGCGCCGCGACGCGCCGGTCGGCGAACTTGTCGCGCGTCGCCGCCACGTAGACCGGCACCCCGGCCCGCCCCGCCGCCGCCGCCAGCATCGTCGTTCCCGACTTGTTGAGCGCCCAGGCCGGCGTCACGGCGTCGGCGCCGACCAGCACGACCGTCTCGCCGGCGGCCCCGCGGCCGAGCGCGCCGCCCAGCGCGGCGTCGCCGTAGAACTCCACCGCGATTCCCGCGCCGGCCATCTTTGCGGCCAGGCGCCGCCCCT
>JAJXZZ010000377.1 GCA_021779795.1 Acidobacteriota bacterium
GCCGACCCGAAGGACAAGATCGAGCTGTTCAATCTGATGAGCGACGCGCGCGACACGGCGCAGAGCGACCGCCAGAGCGACGCCGCCGCGCTCGAGGCGATCGCGATCTACAAGCGCGTGCTGGCGTCGGACCCCGACGTGATCGACGCCTGGTTCAACCTGGGGAACCTGTACTCGCGGCTCCGGCGCTTCCCGGAGGCCATCGGGTACTTCAAGCACGCCCTCTCGCTCAAGCCGGACTACGACCTGCCGGTCATCAACATGGCCAACGCCTATCGCCAGATGGGCGACGACGAGGCGGCCCTCGCCGGGTACGAGCACTACCTGACGATCGACCCGAACAACAGCCACGTCCGTTACCAGATTGGCGAGATCTACCTGGATCGCGGCGACGAGGCGCGCGCCGTGCAGATCTTCCGGAACGTGCTCCAGATGAACCCCCGCGAAGCTTCGGCGCTCAACGCGCTGGGCGTGATCGCCTTCCAGCACGGCGACGCCGCGACGGCCGAGCGCGAGGTGCGGCAGGCCATTGCGATGAAGAGCGATGTCCGCCTGGCGCACTACAACCTCGCGCTCATCGCCGAGTCCCGGAACGACGCGGCGACGGCCGAGGCGGAATACAAGAAGGAGCTCGAACTGCACCCGAACGCCTACAAGGCGGCGTTCAACCTGGGCATGCTCTACGACAAGGCGGGGAACCGCGAGGCGCAGATCGGCGCGCTGAAGCAGGCGACCGGCCAGAACCCCTATTTCCCCGAGGGGAAGCTGTTCCTGGCCAAGGCCTACCTCGACGCCGGGATCGAGCTCCCCGAGGCGATCGTCCTGGCGCGCGAGAGCCTGGAGCTCAAGCTGCGGCCCAACCTGGTGCCGCTCGCCCACTTCGTCCTCGCCGACCTGTACAACCGCCTCGGCCGGCCGGCCGAGGCGCAGCGTGAGGTGGCGCTCGGCAGGCAACGCCAGTAGCCGACGCGCCGCCGCCGCGGTGCTACAATCCGACCGTGCCGAATGCCACCACCCGCGCGCCGCGCGCCGAGCCGCGCGAGATCGCCGAACTTCGGCGGCTCAAGGCCACGCATCCCGAGCTGGCCGAGGCGGCGGACCTCCACCTGGCGCTGCTCGACCTGCGGCGCCGCGTGCAGGCCCGGGTGCCGACCCCCTGGATCGAGTTCGCGGCCGACTGGCTGGAGCGGCAGCAGGAGGCCGGCCGGCCGCTGCTCCGCTTCGAGGACATCCCGCTCGACTGGACCGACTTCCGCCTGGTGTTCCGCCAGACGGCCGACGTGCTGCGGCGCTTCGACGCGCTGGAGGCGGCCGACCACGAGGTGCTCACCGCGCTCTCCCGCCGCGGCCAGGCGCTCGAGCCGCTGGTGGTCGCCTGGTTCAACGCGGCCGCGGCACCCGAGCGCGTGACCGGGGCCGCCCCGCCCGCCGCGGCCGCCGAAGCGCTCGAGCAGGTCATCGGCCTCGCGATGCGCCCGTTCCTGGTGCGCTGCGCCGAGGTCGTGCAACAGCGGGCCAACTTCCGGGCCTGGGAGCGGCCCCGCTGCCCGTTGTGCGGCGGCGAGCCCGAGTTCGCCCTGCTCACCTCGGCCGGCGAGCGCCTGCTCGCGTGCGGCCGGTGCACGGCGCGCTGGCGGTTCGACGCGGCGGCCTGCCCGTACTGCGGCAACGCCGACCGCTCGCGCCTCCCCTCCTATTCGAGCACCGACGGCCTCTACCGCCTCTACCTGTGCGACGCGTGCCGCCGCTACCTCAAGGCGTACGACGCCGTGGCAGGCGGACGGCCGCTCATGCTGACGCTGGATTCGGTGGCGACGCTGCCGCTCGACGCGGCAGCCGCGCAGCGGGGATACCGGGCCTGACTCAGGGCTGCTGGTGGTCGTCCTGCTTGTCGAGCACGCCCTCGGCCCGGGCGGTCAGCCAGGTGAAGAGGTTCCGCACCTCGGCAAACCTGGCGGCGTTGGAGTGCGCCCCCAGGACCACGACCGCCACCGGCTGGTTCACCTGCGGCAGCTTCAGCAGCGTGGCCAGGCAGTAGCCGGCCCGCATGATGAAGCCGGTCTTGGCGCCGAGGATGTTCCCTTCCATGTCGGCGCGCGCCAGCAGCCGGTTGGTGCTGTGGATGGTCAGCGGCCGGCCCGACAGCGCGACCGTGAACTCCTGCGTCCGCATCACCGACGAAATCCGCTCGTCGTTCGCGGCGTACGAGATCAGGCGCGCCATGTCGTAGGCCGACGAGACGTTCCGCTGGTCCAGGCCCGAGGGGTCCGCGTAGGTCGTGCTCTCCAGGCCCAGCTCCCTCGCCTTCTCGTTCATCCGCTCGACGAAGCCAGCCGGCCCCCACGGCGATACGCGCGCCAGCGCCCGCGCGGCGGCGTTGTCGGAGGCGATCAACATCAGGTGCAGCAGGTCGCCCACCGTCACCCGGTATCCCGGGCGCAGGTGCGTCGTCGACGCCGCGTAGGTGTCCGAGCGCTCGACCGTCACCGTCTGCGAGAGGTCGGGGTCGCTCTCGACCTCCACCACCGCGGTCATGACCTTGGTGATGCTGGCGATCGACCGCTTGTCCTGCGAGTTCTCCTCCCAGATGACCTGGTGGGTCTCGGGGTTGTAGATGATGGCCGCCGCCGCGTGGACGTCGGGGACGATGGCGCCGGTTGCGTCGGTCTTGTAACGGGGGACCGCGGCGTCGCGGGCGGCGCGGACGCGCGCCGCCACCCTGGCCCTGGCGAGCGCCCGCGCGCGCGCCTTGGATACCCGGGACGAATAAGCCGGGCGGTGCGCGGACCTCTTCGCGGCCTTCGGCGCCCGATGCGGCGCGATCTTGCTGGAGGTTTGAGGGACCCCTGCCGAAGCCGGGAGGGCGAACAGCCCGGCCGACAGGCAGACAAAAGACGCCAGGATGGCAGAACGGATCGGATAACGGGCCAACTTCATCGTCTTTACTCGGGAATCCTCCGCAGGTTTGGAGGATTGTAACAGACTGGGCCGTCCGCGCAATCCCTCTTTCTGATCTCTTTCGGTCAGTCCTCGGGCCGGGAATAGTCCTCGTCAGCCGGACAAGCTGCCGGCGGCCACGCCTGGGCCTCGCGCCCGGCGTCCCCCGCCCGCGACACCGAGGGGCCCGACCGCCCGCGGCGCGCCCCCTCCCGCTCGTCCCGGTCGTAATCGGCAGGGGCCGGGAACTTCACCGGCGGCAGCCGCAGCAGCCGCTTGAACGCCTCCGGGTCGAATCCCACCATCACGCGGTTGCCGACAACCACCGTCGGCACCAGGCTCGCCGCCGAGTACATGATCAGATCCCGCAGCGCCTCGGGGTCCCGGTCCGGGTCCCGCTCCTCCCACGGTTCCCCCGCGGCGGCGACCGCGGCCCGGGCCTCGGCGCACCACGGGCTCGAGGCGGTGGCG
>JAJXZZ010000378.1 GCA_021779795.1 Acidobacteriota bacterium
GGGCGCCGGCGCCGGGGGCGCGCCGGGCACGGGCGGCGGCGCGATCTGCGCCTGGGCGACCGTCATGGCGTCGGCGAGCATCTCGGCGGAGCGGCTGTTCACGCGCGCGCGCCAGGCCGTGAAGCCGGCGATGGCCAGCACGACGACCACCGCCGCGGCCGCGACGATCTGCACCGTCCTGGCGTGCCGCTCGTAGTATTCCGTGGCGCGGGCGATCGTGGACGCAACCGCGTTTTCCTTCAGGTGATGGCGTTCTGTTCTCTTCATGGGCTCGAACCAGCGGCCGCGCCGGGCGCGGCGGAGTGCCGGCGGCGACGGGCCGGCCGGGGATCAAGGGTGCAAACCTCCGAATTATAGTTCACCTTGCCGCGTACCAGGCACCCGATCGCGGGCCGCCGCCTCAGGTCAGCGCTTCAGGCGCTTCTGGAACTCGGCCAGCCACGCCCGCGCCCGCCTGACCGACTCGGTCATCTGTTCCGCCGTCATCTTCTGACCGAGCTTGTCGCCGTCCTGGGCCGCGAGCGCCTTGACCTGGTCGATCGACAGGATCGACGCCAGCTGGTACCACTTGTGCGCCTCGACGACGTCCTGCGGCACGCCGTGGCCGGCCTCGTAGAGGGCCGCCAGCGCGTACTGGGCCCGGGGGTATCCCTGCTCGGCGGCCTTCTGGTACCACTTCGCCGCTTCTTCGTAGTTCTGCGGCACGCCCTGCCCGGTGCTGTAGATGACGCCCAGGTTGGTTTCGGCTCGCACGTGCCCCTGCTCGGCGGCCTTGCGGAACCACTCGACCGCCAGCTTCTCGTCCTTCGGGACGCCACGGCCCATCTGGTACATCGTGCCGAGGTTGTTCTGGGACTTCGCGTCGCCCTGGTCGGCGGCCTTGCGCCACCAGGCGGCGGCCTGCACCGGGTCCTGCGGCACGCCGCGCCCGAGGTCGTACATGGCGCCGAGGTTGCTCTCGGCCTGGACGTCGCCCTGGTCGGCGGCCTTGCGCCACCAGGCGGCGGCCTGCTGGTCGTCCTGCGGCACGCCCTGCCCCGCTTCGTACATCGCCCCGAGCGCGTACTGCACCGCCGCCACGCCCTGGTCGGCGGCCTTGCGGAACCACTGGGCCGCGAGCGCGAAGTCCTGCGGCACGCCCCGGCCGTTGAGATACGAGAAGCCGAGATTGGTCTGCCCCTCGGCGTAGCCCTGGTCGGCGGCCTTGCGGAACCACGCGTTGGCCTCGGCGAAATCCTGCTTCACCCCCTCGCCCTTGGCGTAGGCGACGCCGAGGTTGCACTGGGCGCCGGCCAGCCCCTGCTCGGCCGCCTTACGGTACCAGCTCACGCCCATCGCGTCGTCCTGCGGCACGCCCCAGCCGTGGAGGTAGGCGAAGCCGAGGGCCATCTGCGCCTCGGCGTCGCCCTGGTCGGCGGCCTTGCGGAACCACTGGGCCGCCTGCGCGTCGTCCTTCGTCACGCCCAGGCCCTGGGCGTAGGCCTCGCCAACGGCCTTCTGCGCCGCCGCCAGTCCCTGGTCGGCGGCCTTGCGGTACCAGCGGAGCGCCTCGGCGTCGTCCCTGGCGACGCCGTCGCCCTTGTGGTACATGTCGCCGAGCTGGAGCTGAGCCGTGGCATCGCCCAGCAGGGCGCGCTGGGCGACCGACGCCGCGAGATCCTGCGAGGCCGTCGGCTTCTGCGGCGACGCGGGGGGCGGCTGATCCTGCGCGAGAGCCGTGGCGGCGCCGAGGGCGAGGGCGAACGAGGCGGCCACGGCGACCACAAACGGGCCGAGTGGCGCGGATGCCCCCGACTGGGGGCGGCCCGCCGGGCGACAAGCCGCGTCACCGGTCACGGTACAGACCTCTACCTTGCTCATGGGTACTCAGACGTTCGACAGGGTCGGATGGTCGGAGGCGCGCACGCCGGCGCCGCCCGGGCCTACCGCGCGGGCGGCGCGGCCAGCCTCTTCAGCGCGTCGCGGACGCTGGCGTCGAGCGTGGCGCCGTACGAGTCGCTGAACCCCAGGATCCACTTCCTGATGATGCCTTCCCCGTCGATGACCACGGCCGTCGGGATCGGGCGGACGCGGAACTCGTTGCTGATCCGGCCGTCCCCGTCCATCACCTGCGTCCAGGTCATCTTCTCCTGCTTGACCGCCGACTGCCAGGCGGCCCTGTCGGTGTCGACGCTCACGCTGATGAGCGTCACGCGCTGGTCGGCATACCGCTGCTCGAGCACGCGCAGGAACGGGATCGTGTCGTGGCACGGCCCGCACCAGCTGGCCCAGAAGTCGAGCACGACGACGCGCCCTTTGAGGCTCGCGAGGTCGAAGCGCCGGCCCGCGAGCGTCACGAAGGTGACCTCGGGGGCAAACTGCTCGCGGACCCGCCGAGGGTTCTCGATGAACTTCGCGGCTTCCGCGGCTGGCTCCCCCTTGGCGCCCGACGCGAGGTATTCCCGCAGGGCGCCGACGCCGGCCGGGTCGTTGCCCGCCTTGATCAGGGCCACGCCGAGGTTGAAGCGGGCGATGGCATAGGTCGGGTCGAGTTCGAGCGCCGCGCGGAACTCCCGCTCGGCGGCCGCGAGATCGTCGGCGTTCGGCGGCTGCTTCTGGCTGGCGCGGGTGTAGAGCGCGAGCCCCTTGGCGTTGCGCGCGTTCGCCTTCTCGCGTCCGGGCGCGGCCAGATCGATCGCGCGGTCGCACGCCTGGAGCGCGTCGTCGAAGGCGCCGAAGCGCTCGTAGGACTGCGCCAGCCCGAGGTACGCCATGGCCGTGGGCTTGTCGTGCTGGAGGGCCTTCTTGAACGCCTCGGCCGCCTCCTGGAACCGGCCGAACTGCATCAGGAGGAGCGCGGACTGCATGCCGGGGCTGAGCGGCTGGTCCTGGCCCTGTGCGGACTTCGACGCGGGCGGGGTCGCGGGGCCTGCCTTCTGCGGCGTCGTGCCGGCGACGCTGCCGGAACACGAGCTGAGGACGAGCGCGCACGCAATCCACGCGGTCACGACCCTGGGCCCTGTCATCGACTGCCTCCTGGACGACGCGCCGGCGGCCAGCGGTACGGCTGGGATGTCGGGATTCGCCGGAAAGGGCGATCTTACAGCGATCCCGCGGCCCGCGGCGAGAGGCGTCGGCGGCGACAGGCCGCTCTGGGCCCCGGGCGTTGGGCTCTCGGCGGTGTCCGGCGATGGTTCGCGCTAGAGGTTGACGGCGCGCATGCCCTGCTCGTGATACCGCGCGCCAGCCGTCGCACCCGGCGGGAACGCCGCGTTCAGCCGGGCGAGTTGCGCGGTCGTGAGCGAGGCGTCCAGGGCCCCGACATTCTCCTCGAGGTAGCGCGCGTGCTTGGTTCCCGGGATGGGGACGATGTCCTCGCCCTGCGTGAGCACCCAGGCCAGGGCGGCCTGCGCCGGCGT
>JAJXZZ010000379.1 GCA_021779795.1 Acidobacteriota bacterium
TCGGCGTAGCCCGTCTTCTCGGGCCGGGTCAGCGGCCACGCCTTCGCGCCCTTCGCCGCGGCCGCGGGTTTCGCCGGCAGTTGAGCTCCGGCCGTCCCAACCACGACCAGCCATGCCACGAGCGTCGGAACCACGTCCGCGAAACGACGCCAAGTCTTCACGGATATCTCCTGCCAAGAGAGGCTGACAGCGGCGCCCGCGCGACACCGCCGTCAGCCTTCAGCCCTCAGCTCATGGCGGGCCTGAAGGCCGCGCCCTGCACACGGTCCACTTGCCGACCGCGATCCGCTGCCGGCTCCGCCGTCTCCCGTCCTTCGACCGTGATCCGCCACGAGCTGGCTGCGGCTTCCCGCCTACTGCTTCCCCGCCGACCCCATCAGCTTCCGGAACGCCTCGTCGTCGGTCTTGAAGCCGGTCGCGGCCTCGCCGACGCGGGTGATCCGGATGAAGCGGATCGGCTCGCCGCTCTTGAGCGCCTCGAGGGCGTCCGCACCGGCCACCAGCTTGCCGAGCGACGTGTACGTGCGATCGAGGCCGGGGTTCTTCGCGAGCGTGATGTAGAACTGGTTGGGCCCGATCAGGCCCAGCACGCCCGCCGCGTCGTTCTTCACCGCGGCGTTCCTGGTCTTTGGCAGCTTCGCGACGGCCACCGACTTCTGGACGTCCGAGACCACCGTGCCGGTGACGAGGTTGCCCTTGACGGCGACCGTGCCGATCGGGGGCGCGGCCTGCGCCCCGCGACCGTAAGGCCCGCCGTACCCGCGGCCGGGCGCCGGGGGCTTGTTGCCCTCGGCGATGCGGATGAAGTCGGCCGCCTGGATCGGGGCGTGGGCGTAATCGAGGCTGAACATCATCTGCCTGGGCGAGTCGCCCGCGCCCACCCCCACGGCGGCGTAGAGGCCGTCGGGCAGGTAGACGCCTTCGCGCGTGAGCGGCTTGTCGAGGTTGGCCACGCCGTACGCCACGACGGCGGTGACGGTGGCCGACTCCTGCTGCGGCTCGGTGTAGGGCACCAGCTCGCTGTAGAGGTCGTTGGTGGTGTGCCAGGCGTAGGGATAGACGTAGTCGGTCTCGGTGCGGAAGCTGAACGTCGGCACCGAGTCCATCTCGAACGACGACGAGTCGGTCCCTCCCGGGCGCGTGGCGTGGGCGCGCGGCAGCGCCTTCTCGAGCCTGAACGGCCACTTCGCGTAGGCGCTGGCGAGCGGCGCGGTCACCTTCTCCAGTTCGGGGTACCAGGTCTCGGGCACCGCGGCGCCGACGATGGCCATCGGCGTGCTGTCGCGGTTGATCATCATCACGACCTTCGGCGCGATCTCGGGATGGCGCTTCAGCCAGGCCTGCGATCCGACCAGCCCCTGCTCCTCGGCCGCGAACAGGATCATGACGATCGAGCGCTTCGGCTTCGCCCCCGCGGCCTGGATCAGCCGCAGGGCCTCCATGTTCGGCGCGAACCCCGACCCGTCGTCGATGCCGCCGGTGGCGCCGCTGAAGCAGTCGAAGTGGCCGCCGAGGACGACGTACTCGTCGGGGTACTCCGACCCGCGGATCGTGGCGACGACGTTGTGGTACTTGACCGGCCCCATCTTGAACCAGTTGCGGATGTCGAACTCGAGATCGACCGGCTCCTTCTTCTCCGCCAGCGCCTTGATCTCGTCGTACTGCGAGTCGAGCAGCTTGATGTCGGGAAGCACCGGCAGCTTGTCCCACGACGAGACGTAGCCGTCCAGGATGCCGATCGGCGGCTGGCTCTGCCCGGCCATCGTCGGCGACGTCTTGGTGGTGGTCGGCTTGGCCGACTGGATCGTGCCGAGCGCGCCGGCCTCGACGAGCGCCTTGGTGAGCGCCGGCATCATCTGCGAGTCGGCGTACTCGGGCGTCCCCTTGCGGCCGTCGCGGGCGAACCCGTTGCTGGCGCCGCCGATGAGCACCCACTTGCCGGCGAACGCGGCCTTGTCGGCGTTCACCTCGGCGATGGCCGCCTCGACGGCCGCCTTCTTCTTCGCGATGTTCTCGGGCGTGGTGTTGCGGCCGGGGATCGAGAACGGGTCGGCCTTCAGGACGACGACGCCGCCGTGCTGGATCCCCCGGGTGCCGGCGGTGAACGAGGGCGTGCCGAAGCGGAGCGCCTTCTCGGTCGGCTTGATCATCCGGCCGAACCAGGGCCCGCGGTTGAAGCCGACCGGCACCTCGCCGACCTCCTCGAGGTGAGCCTGGATGCCGAACTGCTTGAACTGCCACACGGCCCACTCGGTGGCGTCGGTGTAGGCGTTGGTGCCGGTTTCGCGGCCGCCGAACCGGTTGCTGGCGTAGTCGTTCCAGGTCATCACCTGGTTGTCGGTCTTGCCGAGCTGGATGATCCGGGCGACGACCGGGTCGTCCTGGGCGTGCACGAAGACCTGGAAGCCGAGCGCCAGCGCGGCGAGCGCGATGACGGCCAGCCTGGCGAATGACGAGGCGGATCGAGTCCTCACAGTGCGTTCCTCCGTTGGGGGCGTGCGGGAGATTCTACATGCGGCAGAGGTTTGGGGGCGGAGGTATTTCGGCGGTCGGCCGTCGGCGGTCGGCGGTCGGCCGTCGGCGGCTGGCAGGCATGTAGTGGTCAGTGGCTAGTGTGTCACGCGTGACACACCAGCCACCAGCCACTAGCCACCAGCCACCAGCCACTACTATGATGTTTCTGCCTTGTCTTCATTTCGCCTCCGCCTCATCGTTGTGGGCGTCCTGCTGGCCGCGGCGGGCGTCGTCGCCGCGCGGCAGGCGGCAGCGCCGCACGCCGCGCCGCCGTTCACGGTGATCTCGGCGGAGGGTCCGCGCGCGCTGCCGGTGACGGTCGTTGGCGGCGCCGTCATGGTGTCGCTCGACGACCTGGCGGCGATGTTCCAGCTGACGGTCAGGGAGGACACGCTCGCGGGCGGCATCACGGTGACCCACAAGGGCCGGACCGTGATCCTCACGCCCGGGCAGGCGCTCGCGTCGGCGGCGGGCCGCCTGGTGTCGCTGCCCGCGGCCCCGGTCCGCGAGGGGCGGCACTGGCTGGTGCCGGTGGAGTTCGTGGAGCGCGCGCTCGGCCCCGTCTACGGCGCGCGCCTCCAGGTGCGAAAGGACTCGCGCCTCGTGCTCGTCGGGCCGGTCCGCGTCCCGCGCGTGACGGTGCGCGAAGATCCGCTGGGGCCGCTGGTGCGGGTCACGCTGTCGGTCAGCCCGAAGGCGGCCTACACGATCTCGCAGGAGGCGGGCCGCCTGCTCGTCCGGTTCGACGCCGACGCCATCGACGCCACCGTGAAGGCGGTGGCGCCGCAGCCCCTGTTGCAGGCGATCCGGGCGCCGGAGGGAGGGACGACCGTCGCGATCCAGGTCGGCCCGCGCTTCGGGACGTTCCGCAGTTCGGTCGTCCA
>JAJXZZ010000380.1 GCA_021779795.1 Acidobacteriota bacterium
TGCCGAACACGCCGAACGGCTTCGACAGCTTGCCGAGCGTGTCGGCCAGCTCGGGCGGCACCGGGCTGAACTCGACGCCGGCGTAGAGGTCCTCGGTGTTCTCGCGGAAGATGACGAGGTCGAGGCCTTCCTTGTAGTTGAGCGGGTTGCCCGGATAGGCCTTGCAGGGCCGCAGGCAGATGTAGAGGTCGAACAGTTGCCGCATCCGGACGATCGGCGAGCGGTACTGCAGGCCCTTGCCCCTGAGCGAGTCGGCCAGCTCGGCCTCGGCGGCCTTGGCCGGCTTCGACGTGATGGCGCCGAACATGGCCGCGTCCACGTTCTTCAGCAGGTCGATCGTGCGCGCCGGGAACGCATCCCCCTCGGCCCGCCAGAACTCCCAGCCGATGTCGCCGTGAATGTACTCGGCGTCGAGGCCGATGCGATCGAGAACGATCCGCGCGGCCTCCATCACGTCCACGCCGACGCCGTCGCCGGGAAGCCATGCGATCTTGTACTTGGGCATGAGAACCACTCCTGTCTGATGATGTCCGACCGTCGGGCGCCGGGCGCCCGCCCCCTCGCTGAGGCGGTATTATAGCTGTCTGGAGGGCCCGGTCGGGACGGCCGGCGGGACGGTACACCTATGACTCGAGCACGCGGGACGGCACTCATCGCGGCGGCGCTCGCCCTGCTCTTCGCGCCGCCGACCCTGGCGGTCGCCTCGCCTCCGGACCTGTCGGGCAACTGGACGCTCAACCCGGCGCTCAGCCACATCCCACGCGAGCTCGGGTTCGGCCTCGACCTGTTCAACCTGGCCGGGTCGAAGTCGGGCGCCGCGGGCTCCGAAACGCCGGCGATGATCAACTTCCACGAGAGCGCGGAGGACGCCGCCCGGCGCGACCTGCTCGTGGAGGAAGTGCGGACGCCCGCCGCCAACCTGACGATCGACCAGGCGCCTGACGCGGTGACGATCACGGGCGAGGGGCGCCTGCCCCGCACCTTCCATCCCGACGGCCGCGAGGACATCCAGATGGTCGGCAAGGGGTCCGTCGTGACGACGAGCCGCTGGGACGGCACCGGCCTGGAGGTCAGGTACCGGGTGGAACCGGGCCGGGAGCTGCGCTACACCTACTCGCGCACGGACAACCCGACGCGGCTGCTCGTGCAGGTGCGGTTCATCGAGCGCGGCGGGCACGACGTGGTGACGCTGGTCTACGAGCCGTCGAAGCCGGGGGAGGCCGCACCGGCAGTCGCGACGACGGCGGCGGGCCCCGCCAAGTCCGCCGGCGCAGCGCCGCCGAAGCTGCCGGAGTACGTCCCCGCCTCCGACCTGTCGCGGCTGCAGCAGCAGGGCGGCGCCGGGCCGGCCGGGGCGGCGGCCAACGAGGTGGTGAAGGGGACCGATGCCGGCCTGAAAGGGTTGCGGTCGCTCGGCGTGGTGGTCGAGGACCTCAGCCAGCAGTCGATCACCTGCGGCCTGAACCAGGCGTCGATCGAGTCGGCAGTCAGCAAGCGCTTCACCGACGCCGGCTTCCAGGTCCTGCGCAACTCCGACGAAGACACGTACCTTTACGTCCGCATCGTGACCACCACCGGGACCGGCGGGTTGTGCGTCTCGCGCTACGACGTCTACCTCTACTCGAACACGATGGCCACGCTGCCCTACCAGTCGTCGCCGACGCTGGTGGAGGTCGAGCTGCTCCACGAGGGCGGGATTGCCGGCGGGCGCGTCGGCGCCCACGCCGACAACGTCGTCGGGCCGGTCAACAAGGCCGCGGACGACTTCGTCGCCCGCATCCGCGCGGCGGGCAAGTAAGGACGCTGGAACACGCCTGCCGAGCCGTCGCTCGCCGAGGAGGAAGGCAAGCCGCAGGCGAGCGAAGGCTGGCGGGGACGGCTATGGCACCGCCCCCGCCGTTTCGACCGACTACCGCGCGATGACGATCTGCGGCGACGTCCAGACCTCCCAGTCGTCCGGGTTGCTGGCGTCCCCGAGCGCCTTGAGCACCGAGAGCTTGACCACGTAAGTGCCGTTCGGCACGGTGTAGAGCTTCCTGCCGGCCACCGTGAGGCCGTCCCATGCGAACGCGAAGAAGCTCGACGCGCCGCTGTTGCGCGGCAGGTACCCGTATTCGAACGCCCGGTGCCAGGCCCTGCCGGTGAAGGCGTCGTACACCTCCGCCCGGAACAACCTCGACTGGTGGTCGAGGTGCACGAGGAAGTAGGCAATGTCATTGCCCGCCATCGTGTAGGTGTGGCTGTCCGGAACCTTGGCGTAATTCGAGCCTGTCCGGTACGCCAGCCACGGGAACCCGTAGGCGGTCGGCGCCAGCACCTGGATCGACTGGTAGTCGCCGGCGAAGCCCGCGAACGGGACGCGGTAGACCTGCCCGCCGCCCTGCGGCGTGAGCACGATGTAGCCGCCGTACTGCGCCTTGTCGGGCCCGGTCGGCGGCGTGATCGTCGCGTCGACGGTCACCGACCCGCCGCGAGGCACCGTGATGGAGGGCGAGCTGAACGCGACGGACGCGTCGGAGAGGTAGAACGCGGGCAGGAACGTCTTCGCGACCGAGAGCGCGTTCTCGTACGACAGGTCGAAGGTGATCGCGCTCCGGCTGTCGTTGTCCACCGTGAGCGTCCTGGTCACCGGGCCGGCCTGGCTCTCGCCGAGCGACAGCTTGCCGGGCCCCACCTGCACGCCGGCGAGAATGGCCGCGTCGATCTGCACCAGGCCGGCGCCCTGCCTCGACACGTTGTCGAGGAATCCCAGACCCGGGTTACCCCACCACGGTTTCGGCACCGCCGTGTTCTGCAGGACGTTGTCCATGACCTGGGCCGGCGTGCGCGGGTGCGCCTGCAGGTACAGCGCCGCGGCTCCGGCGACGTGCGGCGACGCCATCGACGTGCCGCTCAGCGTGGCGTAGCTGCCCAACTCGATCGGGTAGGTCGAGTAGATGTTGCCGCCGGGCGCCGACAGGTCCGGCTTGACGACGAGGTCGGGCGACAGCCCGTAGCTGCTGAAGCTCGAGATCAACCCGCCAGTCGGGTTCACCGTGTCGATGATCTGGTCCGTCCAGGTGAGGGTCACCGAGCCGACGGCGATGAGGGCGTCGAGTGCCGCGCCCTGCGCCGCCGTGATCGCCACGACGGGAATCGTGATGGGCGGGTCGCCCGCCACCGTCGGATACACCAAGCCCGTCGTGTTGTTGTAGAGCACGACGCCGACGGCGCCGGCGTTGTCGGCGTTGGTGGCCTTGGTGTAGAAGGTGCAGCCGCCGCGCCGGATCAGCGCGATCTCGCCGGTGAGGCTGCCCGGCGTGAGAGCCGTGCAGGCGTCGGCCGTCGACGTCGTCGTCCCCGTTTTGGCCATCGGGAAGGACCCGGACTTCGGCGGCTCGGGCGCG